>JAILIQ010000152.1 GCA_024695205.1 Lachnospiraceae bacterium | reverse complement strand
CAAATCCCATTTAGGGTATGGGAAGTCTTAGTAACTTATACATATCAGAAATAAATAACTTATACATATCATAAATATATAGTATTCATTCATATAGCATACCGGGTGTTTACCGGATACATGATAAAAGAATTGTCTTGACAATACTGATTGCACGCAATATAATATGACGAAAGATATAGTAGAAAGAACTTCGTATCTTAAATACTCACTATATTCGTATGTATCACGGAGGTCAAAAATGAGTCAGGAATATGAGCAGCTTTTATTGAAAAACCAGCTGTGTTTTCCGCTTTATGCATGCAGCAGAAAGGTGATCGGTAATTATACACCGTTTTTGAAACCACTCGGACTTACTTATACCCAGTATATCGTATTGATGGTTCTGTGGGAAAAAGAGAGTGTGAACATGGGACAGCTCGGGGAAATCCTGAGCCTGGACGCCGGAACGCTTACACCGTTGCTTAAGAGGCTTGAGAAGGCAGGTTACGTTACAAGGATACGTTCAAAAGAAGATGAACGTGTTACGATCGTTGCAATTACACCGGAGGGCGAAGAACTGAAGGAAAAATGCAAGGATATTCCTGCAAAAATGGCATGCAGAAAATCCGCATTAAATGCTGAGGAAGCAAAGGAATTGTACAGGCTGTTATATCTTTTTCTCGAGGGAGAATGAGATGTATCCGTAAAGAATAAAAGATAAAAAACCAAAAGATAAAAAACCAGGAAATCAATAAATCAAGAAACCAAGAAACCAAGAAACCAAGAAACCAAGAAACCAGGAAGGTATAAAACATGCTTAAAACATATGATATTCAGGATGTACCCTGTCTTAAGATCCTTGGACGTCACACTGCGCAATCTGCACCTTTGCCGTTATTCTGGACACACTCGGGGATAGAGGTCAATTGCACCGGTACCGAACTGTGGGTTGAAGTATCATGCAATTATGAATTTCATGATATCTGGGTTGCAAGTGAGATAAACCATGCTCTGATGTCCCGCCAGATGCTGTACCCCGGCAAAAACAGCATATGTCTTTTCAGAAGCATGCAGCCCGGTGTTGTTAAAAATGTACGTTTTTACCGGGAACTTCAGGCTATGTATGACAATCCTGAGATCACTCTTGAAATTAGAGGACTTCGGACTGACGGGGAGTTCCTTCCTGTGCCTGAAAATAAACTGAAGATTGAATTTATCGGGGATTCGATAACTTCCGGTGAAGGAAGCTACGGCGCCCGAGAAGACACCGAGTGGCTTGCAATGTACATGAGCGCTTCAAAAACTTATGTAAATTTTATTGAACGTATGCTGGATGCCGAAAGCAGGGTGATCTCACAGGGAGGCTGGGGTGTCTATACCGGCTGGGATAATAACAGAAGCCATAATATACCGCGTATTTACGATCAGATCTGCGTGCCGGCCACGGGATCTATAAATAAGGCACGGGGGGCACAGTATGAATATGATTTTTCAAGCTGGGTACCGGACGCGATCATAGTCAATCTCGGAACGAACGACGCATGTTCGTTCACAATGCCGGGAATGGAAGTAGAAGGATACGGCTTCTGCAAATCACGTACGGATGAACAGGGAAACAAAGATCCGGAAGATCTTAAGGCCATAGAGAACGCAGCGGTGGACTTTTTGAAGCATCTTCGCAGCAAGAATCCGACATCTCTGATCATCTGGACCTACGGAATGATGGGAAATGAGCTTGAGCCCGTCCTGCGTTCCGCAATGGACAGATTTATTTCTGAGACAAACGATACCAATGCCGAATATATTGCGCTTCCGGATACCACATGGGAAACCATGGGAGCACATTCGCATCCCGGATTTTTCTCACATCTGGCAACTGCAAAGCTTCTTGCAGCTCATCTTGCGGAGCATTTTCACCTGGAGGCAAAGTACGACATTCTGCTGTAAGCTGACCGAAGATATGTAAATTAGCGGTATTATACGGTTCATGTATGGAGAACGATCATGGGGAAACTTACATTTGCTGATGATTTCAGGATCGGTTCGGAAGATGAACTGATCGGTATCATTGATGAACTTGGATTTGTTCCGTTTTTTGAAAATACAGTCAGGGGTTTCTCGCTTGAGGAGCATATAGCTCGTGGCTGCTGGTATCATGACGGCGACAACGGTTTCTGGCCGGCATGGGAATGGAAAGGTCCGGTAATACAAAAGGCACACTGCGCCTACGGTAAATTTATCGGTGGCAAGGCAGTATACATCAGCCCGGAATGGTTTCCGGATTTTGCCAATTACCGCAGGGACGGCTATGACTTTGACGCCAGATATGATGACGGTCTTGCATCGCGTGCGGACAAGGAATTATACGATCTTCTTGAGGCCAATGTCCCCATCATGTCAAAGCAGCTTAAGGCACTCGGAAATTATCGCAAAGGCGGGAAAAAGGGCTTTGACTCTTCCATGATGCGGCTCCAGAAACAGTGTTATGTGATAGTCAGCGATTTCAGATATTCGGTCGATAAATTCGGAAAAGAGTACGGATGGGGTATCGCAGAGTATTCAACACCGGAATTCTTTCTGGGTGAGGACTTTGAAAAGAAAGTATACGAAAGAAGCCCCGAAGAGTCTTACGAAAGGCTCAAAGACCATTTCAGACGTATTCTTCCGGGAATAGATGAAGCAGGGATCAGAAGCTGCCTGTCAGTCTGAACTGTGATATGCGCTGTATTGCGAGCGGTACCGGCTAGGAGATATGCCGGTGATCTTCTGAAAGGATTTGAAGAAATAGGCATAGCTTGAGTAACCGAGCTCTTCCGCGACCGATGCCACGCTGTGGCCTTCCCGGAGCAATTCCTGGGCGGTGGTGATCTTCTGAAGGGTCAGATAGTGCCCTAACGATACATGAGCATGCTTCTTGAACAGCCTTGCAAGGTAATCGGGATTTAAGTAGAAATGTCCGGCCAGATCGGAAATGTGGATCTCTTCGCGGATATGTTCCTGAATATAGGAGATGATCCCGTTTACCTTTTTTTGCGGAGCGGAGACCGGAAGCGCATGATATGCGTTGCCGAGTTTTTGTACATGATCGGTGATGATCGCAAGCATTTCGAAAAATACGGAAAGTCCGTGAGGACTTGTGGTATTTGACAGCATGATAAGCTGACGGAAATAGTCCGTCAGCTTTTTTTTGAAGCTTTTGCTCTTTGGCGAAGACAGATCGATCAGAAGCGGCTGATTGTCCGGAAGCAGGCAGGGCGGCAGCTGTGACGGATCAAAAAGCGCGCTCTTTAACCAGGAATCCCTGATATTCAGCACATAGCGTTCATAAACGATCCCGGTTTCATGAAAAAGCTGATGCACACAGAAAGGAGGGATGATGATCATGGTGTCTGCGGGAACCGCAAATACCTGATCGCCCAGGAGTACATCCGGCAGAGCGGTGAGAGTGATATAGATTTCCGCACCGTTGTGCGCATGCGGGCCGACGGGATATTCAGGGCTGTTGTTGCGGTATACAATGTCGTAGGGTATATCAATCGGGAAAAACAGCGCATTCTCCATGGAGGTCTCCTTTTGAGGTCGGAAAATTACATAATATTTGTATTATATGTATATAGTAATACAATGATATTTGTTTTACAATATTTTTAAGCATTTCGGTAAATATCAGGCCGGGTCAAAAAATGATCTCAGCCTGAGGAACGGAGATTAACATGAAAATCGGGATCATCGGATGCGGCAGCATCTCACAGGTACACGGGTGGGTACTTACCCGGATGGAGGATTCTCAGATCGACATGGTCTGCGATATTGAAGAAGAACATGCCGTGGAGTTCGCCGCAAAGTTCGGAGGACCGGATTGCCGGGTCGTAACGGACTGGCATATTCTGTGTGAGTCCGGGCTCGATATTGTACATGTATGTACGCCTCATTATTTGCATGCTCCCATGGCTGCCGGACTTTTAAAAAGCGGAAAAGCGGTATTTATGGAAAAGCCGGTCGCTGTTTCACGTAAACAGTATGCACTTCTTGCGCAGGCCGACAACATGCATCCGGGCAAACTCGGGATATGTTTTCAGAACCGGTACAATGCGACCACACAGACTACGGACCGTCTGATCGCAGAGGGACGGATCGGCGAAGTGACGGGAGCGCGCGCATTTGTGACGTGGAGAAGGGACGAAGCATATTACGCCGGAAGTCCGTGGAAGGGCAGAAAGGAGACCGAAGGAGGAGGCGCACTGATCAATCAGGCGATCCATACGCTTGACCTCATGCTTCGTTATCTGGGAAAGCCCGATGAAGTGGAGGCAAGTGTAAGCAATCATCATCTTAAAGGCGTGATAGAGGTCGAAGATACCGTTGAGGCCTGGATGAGCTTCCCTCACGGTAAAAGAGCCTGTTTTTATGCTTCGAACGGATATGCGACCGATGCTCCCGTGATACTCGAGATACAGGGCGATAAGGGAAGGATCACGATATGTGATCTTGAAGTTACGTTGTGGACACAGGAAAACGGTCCGGAGCACATCATTTGCGAAGAAACAAAAGGCATCGGAAAAGGCTACTGGGGAGCGGGGCATCTTGCATGTATCAGAGATTTTTATGATTCGGTCAGGGAAGGAAAAGAACCGAAAAACAGCTTAAAGAGTGCGGAAGTGACTTTTGATACTATGATGCGGATATATGTACACGGAACATGGAGGTTAAATATGGAACAGGTAAGACTTGGGATCATCGGAATAGGCGGAATGGGAACAAATCATGCAAACAGTCTGATAAAGGGGGAAGTGCCCGATATCAGGCTGACGGCGGTAGCGGATATAAGTGCGGACAGGAGAAAATTTGCAAAGGAGCATTTTCCGGAGGATATCAGGATATTCTCGACCGGTGAGGAACTGATCGACTCCGGGGCCTGTGATGCGGTGCTTATCGCAACTCCTCATTATTTCCATCCGGATTTTGTGATCTATGCGCTCGAACACGGAGTGCATGCCTTAAGCGAAAAGCCTGCGGGCGTTTATACGAAGCAGGTGCGGAAAATGAATGAAGTTGCGGCAAAGAGCGACAAAGTATTTGCAATCATGCTGAATCAGCGTACGAACTGTGTATACCGTAAGCTCCACGAGATGATCGGAAGCGGTGAGCTCGGGAAATTAAAACGTGTAAACTGGATCATTACCGACTGGTACCGTACGCAGAGCTATTATGATGCGGCAGGCTGGAAAGCTACCTGGGACGGCGAAGGAGGCGGTGTTTTGCTGAACCAGTGCCCGCACCAGCTGGATCTTCTGCAGTGGCTGTGCGGTATGCCGGTGAAGGTTCGCGCCTTCTGCAGCGAGGCAAAATGGCATGATATCGAGGTAGAAGACGATGTGACGGCATATCTTGAATATGCAAACGGTGCGACCGGTGTATTTGTGACCACGACAGGCGATGCGCCAGGGACCAACAGGCTCGAGCTGACATTTGAGATGGGAAAGATAGTGTGTGAAGGTGACAAACTGATCTTTTACAGGCTGAGTGAAAATGAGAGGTTATTCTGCAAAACCTGCCCGAACGGCTTCCAGAAGCCTGAGATGACCTGCGAGGAGATCGCAACCGACGGAAAAAATGAACAGCATACCGGGGTGCTTAAGGCATTTGCGGACCGGATCCTGCGCGGCGGCGAGCTTGTGGCGGAGGGTACGGAAGGCATTAACGGTCTGACCTTATCGAATGCCATGTATCTTTCGTCGTGGCTTGATAAGACTGTCGAGATACCTTTTGATGAGGATCTGTTCCTTGAGGAACTGAATAAAAGACGCGCTCGTTCAAAAAAGAAGGAAGGTACCGGAGTGGTATTTGATACTACAGGTACTTATTGACGGTAAATGCAGGAAGAACCGGGAGACTGTCCGAAACCGGGCATACAGGAGGCTGTCTTCGGTATAATTTTTCGAAAACGGGGAATAAAACAGCGTGGCGCGGGACGTTTTCCCCGAAAACTATTACAGACATGAAAGGAGAATGCCGCAGACGGTATCTGCATGCCGGCCGACAAAGGGAATTTATCGGTCGATGCTTCAAACAGCGGTTCATGCGGCAGGGAATGATCTATGAAGACATATGATAAGATCACGGGTTTTGCGGATGAGATCGACCAGGATCTGTCGGTTCAGATCGAAAGCCTTAAAAAGCTTGGAATACACTATGTTGAAATGAGGGGTGCAGACGGTAACAATCTGATCTACCACTCCGATGAAAAGGTTAAGGAGATAAAGAGCAGGCTCGATGAAGCCGGGATCGCATTATCGGCCATGGGATCACCGCTTGGCAAGATCGATATCAGGGATCCTTTTGAGAAGCATTTTGAGGAATTTAAGCGGGCTGTTGAGATCGCGCACCGGATGGATGTTAAGAACATCAGGATGTTCAGCTTTTATGTGCCTCAGGACGAGATGTCAAAGGACGCAGATATTAAGCAGAACATAAAAGACCGGGTATTTGAACGCATCGGAAAATTTGTGGATTATGCTTCGAACAACGGGGTCGTTCTGCTCCACGAGAACGAGAAAGGCATTTACGGCGAAAAAGCGCCCGAATGCAGGGAGCTGATGGATGAATTTGCATGTGAACATTTTCATGCGATCTTTGATTTTGCGAATTTTGTCCAGGCAGGACAGGATACACTTGAAGCTTACGAGCTGTTAAAGGATCATATTGTCTATATTCATGTCAAGGATGCGCTCAGCAGAAACGGAAATGTGGTGCCTGCAGGTTTCGGTGACGGAAATGTGGCGGTGATCTTAAAGAAGCTCTTTGAGAACGGTTTTAACGGGTTCCTTTCTCTTGAGCCGCATCTGTTCAACTTCACAGGCTTTTCGGGACTCGAGCGTGGAAAAGAAAAACCGGAGGGGGCTTCGGACAAGGCGTTGAACGGTTTTGAGGCCTTCGTGCTTGCTTATGAGTCCCTCCGGAAGATTCTTGAACAGGAGATCTGACATGAATATGGGAAAAGTTCCGGTTTGATCCGTGGACGGTCAGATCGCTCCGTCTATCGAAAAGAACAGCAGGCTTCCCATGACAATGACCGCTCCGAGCAGGATCAGCACTACAAGAAGATGTTTTTTCTTCTCGTAAATAAGGGTCGCTATAAGTTCGCGTATAAATGCATTTATCCAGAAATATGCCCTGGTCTTCGCACCTATTCCCTCGGCATGGATATTCAGCCCGGAAGCAATGTAACCGGAGCGGAAGACATGGTATCCGCTCGTTGCAAATGCGATCCGGGGGTCATTTTCCTTATGCAGCTCCCCGATCTTTTTCAGGGAAAAGCTGAAATTTTCGGCGGTATTTGAAGACTTGTCCTCGACAAGGATCATATTTTCATCGACATTCTGACTGATGAGATAATTTCTGACAGCCTCGGCTTCGGAAATCATCTCATCATTTCCTTTTCCGCCGGAAGGGACAAAGCAGACATCTTTACCGGCAGACTCTTTCTGTAACGCGGCAAACCTGATCGCAGCATCGGCGCGTGCCTTAAGGAGGGGAGTAACCTGTCCGTCCTTTCTTATACGACAGCCGAGAATGAGGATATAGTCTTTATCGAATGCCGGCATCCTGTGTGCGGCCCGGATACCCATTATGATCGTTGCGATCAGTATCATGGTCATATATGCCGTAACGCTGTAACAGAAATTGGTGACGATTATGCTCAGATAATTTCCGAGTCCGGTTTCCCTGTGAACGTCAATAAAGGTCTGAATCTGAAGGAAGCCCTCAAAAAAGAAGGGAAATACCAGAAAGATCAGGTATAAAAATGAAAACAGGGAGCCGAGGATATTTTTTTTATTTATGCCCTCCTTGACCATCAGGACTATATTGCTGATAAAGACACCCAAACCAACAAGTATGGCAGGAGGAATCAAAAATATGATAAAAGCCGAACTTGTCAGGATTCCCCTGATAAAATCAAGGATACCGTCCCTGTTAAGGGCAAAAATGAGATTGTTCATGATTATGACAGAAACAAATATGATCATGCCGAGCAGGGTGATATTATGATAACTGTAAAAGTCCTTCTCTACGTTCTTTTGGAATTTCCTGATAAAAATGCCCAGCACGATCGCGGCATAAATGGTCATCATAACGATTATGA
>JAILIQ010000143.1 GCA_024695205.1 Lachnospiraceae bacterium | reverse complement strand
GTAACATGCAGTCAAGAAGGATGACCGTTTAGTACAGAACCCGGCTTATTTCGCGGCGAATTATCAATGTAACGGATACATATGTTTTCGTTATGGAAAAAACGTCAGATCTCTATGGTCTGGCGTTTTTTATGTGTTTTGATATCCTGAGGCGCTCGTAGCGGATCTTGTATTCCGTTTCCGAGATATCCTCTATGTAATTGTCCGTGTAGGTGATCGTAAATCCGTTGGCCCTTAATATGGCTGCAGCCTTGTTGTAAGCGATGGCGGCGTCGATCTCTTCATCGTAGCGCCCGATTATCATGTCGCCGTTCACATGGATCCTGGCGGTGTATACCTGCCTGCCTTTGATGCTTTCACCGATGACGCCGTGATATTTGTTGATTATCACGATATTTCCTGCGCGGAAATCGTATTCGTCTCCGTTTTTAAAATAATAATCACGCCCCTTTACGGCATAGCTTGGAACCCCGTAACGGTTAAGGATATTCAGCTGCGACCCGTAATCCGAGACGAACAGATGGCCTCCGCGGCGCTGGATGGTATGATTGGTGTAATAAAAGAGCTCCTGGGCATCAAAACGCAGTATGGTGTGCGGATCCAAGTAATAGTCAAAATATCTGGTCCTAAGATAGATCGGCCCCCGGCAGTAGATCCCGTTGTCACGCAGATTTACCAGCATGACCCATTTTGAAAATGCAAGAGGTGTGTTGGCGGTGTCGTAAGAAAAAATATCACCGGTATCGGCCTCGTCAGCACCAATCCCTGTTTCATTCGGTCTTCCGAGTAGTTCGCCGGCACTGATATAAGCCCTGTGAGCCGTATTTTCATCATCAAAGCTGCCCAGACTTATATGCTTGCCCTTATATGTTACGGAGGCACGGAAATAAGTGCTTCCGTCCTTCTTTCTGGCACGGAAGACACCGGGAAGATTTTCTGCAGGAGCCATGGCTTAAAATTCCTCCGTTTACAAGTTCTTCGAATACCTAAATGTTAAGGGAAAATCAATGATTTTGCAAGGTGTATTTTAAGCTTTGAGGCCGTTTTTCACCGGATTTTGACCATAGCCATTTTTACCAAAAAGCGAAGCCGTTATGGCAAAAGTTCACAAAACCACAACTGTCGAACGCATATATGTTTGGTCAATTTTTGTCTTGTGCTATTTTTTCGTACTGTTTATAATTCGAGTATTACAACTGTAATATTTTTGTAACAAATAAACGAAAGTCAGATTTAAACGGAGATAACAAACAATATGGACAATGAGATCAAGACTTTCGTGTATCGTGCCGGGCAGGTACGCAGGGAGGCTGCAAGAAAGGCGAAGGAGCTTAAGAAGAAGTTCATTTACGCCGCAGCGACTCTTGTAGTGCTTATCACCTGTATAACTGCCGTATCGGTCATTGCTTCGGACAGAAAAGATGCTTCGGCTGAGGAGACAGCCGGGACAGAATATGATCAGACAATTGCTGAGGCTGAGACGGTCGTGTCTGAAACAGCCGAAGAAGAGCAGGAAGGATCACAGATAACAAACGGTACGTTCACGAATATTTCGCAACACGCGGCGCTGCATAAAGAGATACCTTTTTATACGGCAATTGAAGAAGATGACGGGATCATGCTCCTTGAGATCGAGGACGATCGGGAAAAAGAGTACATTCCCGCAGATCTGGGGGATGATGAGGCTGTAGATACAGACATCCCGGATTTTTCATCGAAGCTTGAGGAAGTGGCAGAGAAGATAGATGACGCCACCGCACCCGACGATGTTCCCGGCAACCTCACCTTCAGATACAATAAGAAAATGATCCTCGACCTTGACGAAGAGAATCTTACGGCGCTTTACAGGATCGTTGAGGCAGAGGCGACCGATCAGGATGTTTACGGAAGGATGCTTGTGGCCAATGTGGTCATCAACCGTACCTACGGCGGTTTCTCCAAAACCGTGAAGGGTGTTATATTTCAGACGATCGGCGGATCACAGCAGTTTGCTCCGATCCGTGACGGAAGATATTACACCGTGGAGATCACAGCCAAGACCAGGGAAGCTGTTGACAGGGTCTTAAAGGGTGAGGATTATTCGAACGGAGCGCTTTATTTCTTCCAGCGCGACCTTACAACGGCGCAGAAGGCGGCATGGTTCGACAATGAACTGAAATATCTTTTCAAGTACGGGTGCCACGAGTTTTATACCGAGAAGGATCCGGCAAGACAGATCAAGTTCGATTAAATCATTTTTGATCGTAATATGCAAAGGGGCTTGTTAAACAAGCTCCTTTTGTGTTATATTTTATAGCAAATGATCTTGTTCAATGCTCCGCTATGGTTTTGAGGGGAACAGGAGTGTATGGGAGGTTTTTAATCAGATGAAATATTACAGTACGAGAGATAAATCCTTTACCGCTACGGCATCACAGGCGATCTTAAAGGGCATCGCGCCCGACGGCGGTCTTTATGTGCCCGAATCGATCCCGAAGCTTGGGAAGAGCTTTACCCAGCTTTCCAAAATGGATTATCCGCAGCTTGCCTATGAGGTGATGAGGCTGTTTATCGATGATTTTACCGAGGAAGAGCTTAAAAGTGCGATCAACAGCGCTTATAATACCGATAATTTCGACCATGAGGACATCACCTGTCTGGTTCAGGCAGATGACGCCTATTATCTGGAGCTGTTCCACGGAAGGACTATAGCCTTCAAGGACATGGCACTTTCGATCCTGCCTTATCTGATGCTGACCTCTGCCCGCAAGAATGAAGTGAAGGAAGACATCATAATCCTGACTGCGACCTCGGGCGATACGGGCAAGGCTGCCCTGGCAGGCTTTGATTCGGTACCCGGAACCGGAATAGTCGTATTTTACCCCAAGGACGGCGTCAGCAAGGTACAGGAGCGCCAGATGGTGACTCAGGCAGGAGAGAATACCCATGTTATCGGGATCCGCGGCAATTTTGACGATGCCCAGCGTGAGGTCAAGAAGGCATTTACCGACGAGACGCTTGCCGCCAAAATGCTTGAAAAGGGATACCGCTTCTCATCTGCGAATTCGATCAATATCGGCCGTCTTGTGCCGCAGATAGTATACTATGTTTATGCATATACCAGACTCCTGCCCAAGGAGATCAATTTCGTTGTTCCTACCGGCAACTTCGGCAATATTCTTGCGGCTTATTATGCATACAGGATGGGTGTGCCGATCCACAAGCTGATCTGTGCATCCAATGAAAATAAAGTACTATACGATTTCTTCAAGACCGGAGTATATGACAGGAACCGCGATTTCGTACTTACAAGCTCGCCCAGTATGGATATACTGATCTCAAGCAACCTTGAAAGACTTGTGGCAGAGCTTGCGGGAGATAAAACAGCTTCACTCATGGAGGATCTGAAAGTAACGGGCCGCTACGAGCTTCCGGAGAATGCACGTAAGGCTGAGGCGATAGAGCTGTTTGAGGGTGAATTTGCGACCGAAGAAGAGATGTCCGCAAGGATCAAAGAACTCTATGAGAAGGAGGGTTATATCCTCGATCCTCACACCGCAGTAGCTTCGGCAGCATATGAGAAATACAGAAAAGAGACCGGCGATGAGACCTGCACCGTGATCGCATCAACCGCCAGTCCTTACAAATTCACACGCGCGGTACTTACTTCGATCGATAAGAAATACGCTTCAATGGACGATTTCGACCTTTTCACCGAGCTTGAGAAGCTGTCCGGAACACCGGTACCCAAGGCGATCAAGGATATCTTAAGTGCGCCTGTTAAGCATGATACGGTATGCGATAAGGACAAGCTGATCGAGGAGATAGAGAAGATCTATCTGTAAGAAAAGTCTTTTGGAAATGAGTATTTATTCAAGATATTTGATATTAAAATCAAGCTTCCCTTCACTGTCGATATTCAGTATCACATAGCTCGGGCGGCGATCGGCCTGGCGGGGCTTGCTGAGGCTTCCGGGATTGACTATATATACGCCGTTATGCAAAATGCAGACAGGCGAGTGCGTATGCCCCGAGAGCATGATGTCGGCTCCGAGTGAAACGGCACGCGAGGCGATCGCATTATATCCGTCCGGCAGCATGTGACCGTGCTCCATATGGACATTATGTCCAAGCAGCCCGAAATCCCTGAATTCCGGCTCGCGTGAAGCCCAGTCGCAGTTGCCTCGTACGAAAGCACATGCACAGCCTGCGGCTTCTCTGATCTCATCATCGTTGATCAGGTAGTCCCCGAGATGAAAGAGATTGTCGATGGGCTTTTCGATATCAAGAACCTTGTAAAAATTTGAAAGATTGCCGTGTGTATCGCTTATGATCAGTATTTTCATGTATTTGCCCCCTGTCGGCTGTCCGAAGACAGCCTCCTGTATGGCTGGTTTTCGGACTGTCTCATGTGAGATAGGTATCGGAAGTTTTTCGGACAGTCGCCTGTTATGTCTGAAATGAAGGATTGCCATATATTATAATATATTTATACCGGCTTGACAAGAAGCCGGCCCGGAACACACCTGCGCCCCGGTTCATAACAGAATCTGGGCGCAGTCAGTTATGATGATCCGATCATCGTTTCCTTAATTCAGATATTCGGAAATGATCCTTACAAGCAGGTCGTTGAGATTTTCTACTTCATAGTCTCCTATCGTGGGCTC
>JAILIQ010000081.1 GCA_024695205.1 Lachnospiraceae bacterium | reverse complement strand
ATAACCCATCGGATGCAGCACATTGAAGCCCTGCATTCTCTTCATTCTCGAAACGATATCCGTAGCCGTATAACCCTCAGGATGGCCCGCATGAAGACCTACACCCGAAGGATAAGGGAACATGTCAAGCGCATAAAACTTGGGCTTGCTGAAATCCCGTATATCCGTCTTAAATGTCTCATGCTCCTCCCAATATTTTTGCCATTTGCCCTCGATGTCACGAGGTGAATAATCACTCATATCCTTTATTTCCTTTCATTCCATTATTAATCATAAATTAAAAACGCCGTCATGGAGGTAACTGTATCTTTGATACTCAACCACTGAAAGCTGTTTCGATCTTAATCTACCCAACCATGGTGGTAACAGTATATATTTGATACCCGGCCACTGAATACCCATAATATCTTAATGATATTTTATCTTATTCATCTAGGCTGGTACCAGTATATTTGATAAGTAAACGTTGAATGCTATTATATCTTATCCTATCCAGCTATGCCGGTATCTGTATATTTGATACGCAAACGTTGAATGCTATTATATCTTATCCTATCCAGCCATGCCGGGAAATGTATGTCTGATACGCAAACCCTGACCTGCCGCCGGTACTTAGCGACCGTATTGTGGTCGCTTATGTACCGCTGCGAGCAGGTCCGGCGCGCGAGCATGTTTGCGTACAGACATACATTTGCCGGCATGGCGTGACTAAGTCAGCTAACTTGGCATATTCAAGTCAGTCGCCATGGCCCTTACCGCAGGTCCTGCGGATTCTTAAGAGTTACATCCACCTGCTTGAACGGAATCGAAATACCGTGCTCATCGAAGGCCTTCTTGATACTCTCGGTCAGATCGAAATAGACATTCCAGTAGCTGGCGGTATCGGTCCAAACCCTGACAGTGTAATCAAGCGAGCTCTCATTGTGCTTTACGAGACGGACGAACGGAGCGGGATCCATGATGACCATCTCGTTCTTCATGATGACATCAAGGATAACCTTGCGGACCTTGTCGATATCATCACGATAATCCGTACTGATAGTGAGATCGACCCTGCGGGTAGGAAGAGTCGAATAATCGGTAACATTGGCGTTGGTCAGGGAACCGTTGGGAATGACAACGACCTTGTTGTCAACGGTAACCAGCTTCGTGTACATGACAGTGATATCTGAAACGGTACCGGCAGCACCGGCGCCTTCGATATAATCGCCGACCTTAAAAGGCTTGAAGATAAGGATCATAATGCCCCCGGCAAGATTGCTGAGGGAGCCCTGTAGGGCAAGACCGACAGCCACTCCGGCAGAAGCGAAGATAGTCATAAATGAAGTGGTGGGGATTCCCCAGATGATGGCCGCACTGGAGATGACAGCCGCATACAGGACCACTTTGATGGCACTTTTTAGGAATGACTGAACACTCGGATCAAGCTTCTGGAAAGCTTTGCCCTTGCCGACAAACTTTACGACCGTTTTTGCGATCTTGAAGCCGACTATCAGGACGATCAGACCGAAAACGACCGTCAGGCCGATATTGGCTCCCTTCTGAGACAGAAAATTGATAAACTGTTCCATACCCAACCTCCCCTATAAAGATCAAACATATGAAAAAATGTGAAATGAACGATTTTGCTTTAGCTAACATCATACCACGTGATATTTATTATTTCAACCGAAAAAATAAAGACAGCACAGGATCCCGTACAGTCTGTGCACGAAAAAAGGAGCTGCCGCAGATGAGTCTGTGCGGCAACTCCCGTATTCACAGTCTTTCGATCCGGAAATACTGTGAAAAACAGCTTATCTCCTGAAGACTTTCAGGATCTCGTTGAGTTCCTTTACACGTTCATGGCAGGCCTGAACTTCTTCGGAAACGCTGCTGGTCTCGCCGACCATATCCGTGGTCTTCTCTGCGATCCCGGTGATGCCGTTGGCGGAATCATCGATAGTTGAATTGATACCCGAGATCGCCTCGGCGATATGATTGATATTCCTTGAAAGATCGGCAATGCTCTGATCGATGTGTGTCATGCTGTCATTGAAGGTAGATGCATCATTGCGGTACTGATCGCTGACTTTGCTGAAGTTGTCATAGTCTGTGAGAACATTGGTCTCAAGGAAGCCGATAAGTTCATTGATACATTCTGACATCATACGTACCGCATCATTGACCTCGCCGACGATATTGGAAATATCTTTGACGGCGGTGGCTGACTGGGTTGCAAGATTTCCGATCTCACCTGCGACAACCGAGAAGCCTCTTCCAGCTTCACCGGCACGGGCGGCCTCGATGGAAGCGTTAAGAGCAAGCAAACCTGTACGGGAGGAGATCGACATGATCACGCCGGTCAGCTCATTGATCTTCTCAACTGCCCTGGAAGCTTCAATTGCGGTCTCGGATTTTGTCTTAACCGATTCGTAAAGGCCGGTGGTCTTGGCGGAAGCCTGTTCGGTCGTACGTTTGAGTTCTCCTGCCCTTGTCATGATCTCTGATGAAAGCTTGTTGCCTTCATTTGCCAGAACCTTAATGGACTCGGCACCTGATTTGATGCTGTCGGTATTGGCTGCGATCGAGTGAACGGATGCGGAGGTTTCCTGCATATTGGCGGCCATTTCCTCGGACGTGGCCGAATTATCGGTACACAGGTCATTGATCTTCGCTACGGCATCGGTAAGAAGATCAACGTTATGATCAACACCTTTGCCGGCATCTTCGATATTTCCGACCATCGTGGACAGATTCCCGGTCATGGTCCTGACCGCACGCGAGATCATACCGATCTCATCTTTACGCTTTGCAAGCTGATCGACATTCTCATCCCTGGTCAGATCGAAATTGGCTGTGCGGTGGATAACGGGAACCAGTGTGCCCAGAGCCTTCATAAGAGCGGTAACGATAATGTAACCGACGATACTGCAGATGATGGCTGCTATAACGCCGATCGCGATCATGCGGTTTCTTAAGGAAGTGATCGGAGCGATGAATTTATCATAATCAGCGGTAACGATGGCAATGACATTATCCTTTGTCAGGGCGTAGCCGGCGAGCTTGTCGGAACCCTTGTATTCGTAGACAACGGAATCCGGCTCAACTTTTTCGCCATTTGCGAGTTTCTTGACAATTTCCTTAACGGCTGCATTTTCAACGGGCTGGCCGATCTTCTCGGGAGTGGGATGCCACAGCATGGTTCCGTCGGGAGCAACCATGTAAGCGTAGGAACCTTCGACATTGGTGATCTCGATATCTCCGAGCAGGTGGTTATAATCGATCTTGACAAATTTGTCGTAATCGGCGGTAACAAGCACTATATTGCCGTCTTTCGTGAAAGCATAACCGGCAACCTTGAGCGCTCCCTTATATTCGTAAATGACTGATCCGTCTTCAACCTTCTTTCCTGCCGCAAGATCTGCCACGATGCCTTTAACGGCTGCATTTTCAACGGGCTGGCCGATCTTTTCGGGAGTGGGATGCCATAACATGATTCCGTCGGGACTTACCATATAAGCGTAGGAACCGTCTACACCGCTGATCTCAATGCCGCCGAGCAGCTCGTCATAGTCAACCTTCATGAAAGCGTTGTAATCAGCTGTTACAAGAAGGATATTGCCTTCTGATGTAAATGCAAAACCGGCGATCTTTAAAGCGCCTTTGTATTCGTAAATAACCGCGCCGTCCTCGACGGTCTTGCCTGCCGCAAGATCTGCCACGATGCCTTTAACGGCTGCGTTTTCAACGGGCTGGCCGATCTTCTCGGGAGTGGGATGCCACAGCATGGTTCCGTCGGGAGCCACCATGTAGGCATAGGAGCCTTCAACGCCGCTTATCTCGACATTTCCGATCAGGGAATCATAATCGATCTGAACGAAATTATCATAATCGGCGGTAACGAGCACGATATTGCCTGTACGGGTAAAGGCGTAACCTGCGAGTTTGTAGGAACCCTTATATTCATAGAGGACCGCGCCGTTCTCGACACGTTTCCCTGCCGCAAGATCTGCCACGATGCCTTTAACGGCTGCGTTTTCAACGGGCTGGCCGATCTTCTCGGGAGTAGGGTGCCACAGCATTGTTCCGGTGGGGCTTACCATGTATGCATAAGAACCGTCTACATATTTGATATGCACATTGTTCAGGACATTTCCGATCCTTGCGGAATCGGCTGCTCCGAGATCGCTCAGCAGATTGATGCTGTTGGCGGTTTCCTCGGCAAGATTCTGCGCATGATGCATATATACGGTTTCACTTGAAGCGATAGAGGAATTGATGCCGACTACAGCCTCTTCAGCCAGATTCTTGGCATAATTCAGATAAACGCTTTCGCCGAAGTCCTTGAGTGAATTGATGGATACGGCAGCTTCTTTGGCCAGATTGAAAGCGTAATTGCTGTAGGTGATCTCGCTCGAATCGGTAGCAAAATCAATACCGACGGCAGCTTCTTCGGCCAGATTCATTGCATATGTACTGTAGGTTTCTTCCATCGTTTTGGTGGTCTGACCGATGGAAATGGAGATCAGGATGGCGAGCGGGATCATTACCGCACCAATGATCAGCCAGGCGATCCTGGTACTCATTCGGCTGAAAAAGCCGACTTTGGAACCTGAAGGTTCATTGCTTGTGATGTTTGTATTCATATAAACATCCCCTTCCCAATAGTTATATAGTTTCCGGCAATTGTGACCTTTTTATGAAAAAAGATGTAATTATTGACACAATTTCCGAAATATGTATGAGAAACTCCAATTCTCATACCCCCCTATATTATAATACTGCTAATTAATTATTACAATATGGAATTTTGCGATAAATGATACAAATTTATTGAAACCAACACATAAATAGCAAAATTATTTTATTCACTTTCCGTTTAATATCAAAAAGGACTGCCGCAGCGGCAGTCCTTTCAATTATCGGAAAACTGTTTAGGTGTTGTTATGCACGAAGAGCGCAAGTGACAGGCAATCTTCGGCTGCGGTTTTTGCACTTTTTTAGAATTCGCAGTTTCTGGGTGTTCTGGGATAAGGGATGACGTCACGGATGTTCTCAACGCCTGTTAAGTACATGATAAGGCGTTCGAAGCCCATTCCGAAGCCGCTGTGGATGCATCCGCCGTAGCGTCTGGTGTCAAGATACCAGTTGATGCCTTCCTTGTCTACGCCCATTTCATCCATTCTTTCGATGAGCTTGTCAAGGTTCTCTTCCCTCTGGCTTCCGCCCATGAGCTCGCCGGCCTGGGGAACGAGAAGATCTACTGCGGCAACGGTCTTGTTGTCGGGATTTACCTTCATGTAGTAGGCTTTGATATCCTTGGGCCAGTCTGTTACGAAAACAGGACCCTTGAAATAGTCTACGATATATTTTTCATGCTCTTTTGCGATATCCTCGCCGTAATCGGGCTCAAATTCCCACTTCACGTCCGCTTTCTTCAGGATATCGATCACGTCATGGTGGCTGATCCTGGTGAATTTCGCATTGATTATGTCGTTTAACTTATCCTTTAAGCCCTTGGAAACGAACTTGTCGCAGAAGTCGATCTCTTCGGGACAACGATCGCAGACATATTTAACAACAAATTTCAGCATCTCTTCCTCGATGTCCATAAGGCCCTGCAGATCGCAGAATGCCATTTCGGGCTCGATCATCCAGAACTCGTTGGCATGTGTCTGGGTGTTGGAATTCTCGGTACGGAAGGTGGGGCCGAAGGTGTAAATATCACCGAAAGCCATCGCAAATGTCTCGCCCTGGAGCTGTCCGGAACCGGTTATAAATGACTGCTTGCCGAACAGATCCTTGGAAAAATCAACCTTGCCGTCCTCGGTAAGAGGCAGATCGTTCATGTTGAAGGTGGTGATCTTAAACATCTGATCCGAGCCTTCGCAGTCGGCACCGGTGATCAGGGGAGTGTGGACATACAGGTATCCCCTGTCCTGGAAATAAGTGTGGACAGCCATGGCAGCCACACTTCTGATGCGGAATACGGCAGAGAAGAGGTTCGTACGGGGACGAAGATGCGCCACTGTGCGAAGGAACTCTCTGGTATGGCGTTTAGGCTGGATGGGGTAGCTTTCGGGACAGTCGCCGAGCAGGCGTACCGCCGTAGCCTTGACCTCGAAGGGCTGCTGGTTCTCGGGCGTGAGCACCAGGATACCCTTTACTTCAACACTAGCACCGACTCTGATCCTTGAGATATCTTCAAAGTTTTCAAGTGCCTGTTCGTAAACGACCTGCAGGTTTTCGAAGAATGAACCGTCGTTTACGTTAAGGAATCCGAACTGTGCCTGCGAGCGGTTTGTGCGTACCCAGGCGCAGACCGTAACTTCTTTTGATGCGTATTCGGAGGTGTTTCTGAATAATTCCTTTATTCTCGTTCTCATCATTGTTCTCCTTTTGAGCTAATGTGAAAAGCAGTTTCTTTTCACAACATGTTGACTATTATAAGCGATTCGCCGGACAATATCAATATTTTTCTACGATCCGGATAAAGCATGATCATATCGCGTGATAACCTTGAATGCAACGGTTTTTTATGGTAATCTTGTTATAACGGACAAAATTTAAAGGATTAAGAAGGAATTATATGAAAACGACAGCACAACGAAGCGGTCTGAAGGCGCTGGTCGGAGACAGAAAGTTTTACGCGATGGTACTGGGGATCGCTGTGCCGATGATGATCCAGAACGGGATCACGAATTTCGTGAGTCTGCTGGACAATATCATGGTAGGACAGCTCGGAACCGAGCAGATGTCGGGTGTTGCGATAGTCAATCAGCTTATGTTCGTTTTTTCACTCTGTGTGTTCGGTGCGATGTCAGGAGTCGGGATCTTCGGAGCACAGTATTACGGACGGCGGGACTGGGAAGGAATGAGAAACTCGTTCCGTCTGAAATTTATTGTCTGCGTGACTATCGTTGTTCTTGCGGTGATCATTTTCCTGACGGCGGGAAACAGCCTCATAAATTATTATCTGCAGGGTGAAGGGGCAGAGGGCGATATCGCCGCAACCTTCGAGCATGGCAGGAATTATATGATGATCATGCTGTGGGGACTCATGCCTCAGGCATTTTCACAGATATATGCAAGCATGCAGAGGGAAATGGGAGACACCAAGATCCCGATGATAGCCGGAGTTGCTGCGGTATTTACGAACCTGTTGCTCAACTGGCTGCTGATATTCGGAAAACTCGGATTTCCGGAGCTCGGAGTGGAAGGAGCAGCATTGGCGACAGTCATATCAAGGTATGTCGAGATGGTGATCGTTATTGTCTGGACACATCTGCACCGCGACAGATACGAATATATCAAGGGTGCATACAGAAGCCTTCACGTACCCGCTTCTCTTGTGAAGCAGGTTGCGATCAGGGG
>JAILIQ010000055.1 GCA_024695205.1 Lachnospiraceae bacterium | reverse complement strand
CATTATATTCTTCGGAATGACAACGATGGAGAATGCGTTGAGTCCCCTGTGTTCATCAGAAAAATTCAGAGATATATTTACCGGGTTCTCAAATCCTCTCATCGGCGTATTCATGGGTATCCTGCTCGCGATGATCCTCCAGAGCTCATCAGCTGCCGTCGGTATCGTACAGGCGATCGCGGCGGCTACCGGAGAGGTTACGTTTTCGATCGCAGCTCCGATGATCATCGGTATCAGTATAGCTATGCTGATCACCGTCCTGCTTTCAAGCATCGGTACAAAACGCGAGGCCCAGCAGGTTACGACATCTCAGATCCTGATATGCAGTTTCGGTGCTGTTCTCGGTCTTATCGTGATTTATCTGATTTTGAAGCCTCTGGGCATCATCGACTGGAATATGCCCATGAACCGTGGTCGGATCGCCGATCTGAATACAGCCTACAATGTCATCGCTTCTATTGTAATGCTTCCGTTCTGCGGATTCTACGCCCGGCTTGCGAAGAAGCTTCGTCCCGCAGCCAAAACAAACGAGATCGACGAGGCGCTCTCGGGACTTACCGATCTGCTCTTAAAAACCCCTTCGGTTGCGCTGAGCCAGTGCCGCAGCGTCATGAACTATATGGGTAATGTTGCTGTTGAAAATTACAGTCTCGCGATCATGATGCATGACAAATATGATGAGTCAAACATCGAAAAGATCAATGATAACGAGAGATTCCTCGACAAAGCCGAAACAGTGCTTTCCGACTATATGGTCAAGGTTACATCCCTTAGCCTGCGTCCCGAAGAGATCAAGCTCACGACCGAGATAATGCACAGTATCATGGATTTTGAGCGTATCGGCGATCACTGTGTCAAGCTCTCTGATGTGGCAGCTTACAACCACGACTCCAAGATCTTTTTTTCAAATGTAGCCAAGGAAGAGCTCGTGCTCATTGCCGATGCGGTAAATGAGATACTCCTGACGACCGTCAGCGCATTTACGAACGACGAAGAAGAAAAGGCGCTCCGTGTAGAGCCCCTTTCCAAGATCATCAACAATATGGGTGAAACGATCAAAGCCAATCATGTACGCCGTCTCCAGGCAGGCGACTGCTCTGTTCAGGCCGGAATTTCCTTAGTCGAGCTTCTGACCAGCTTTGACCGTATAGCGGCATACTGCTCCAATATCGCGCTTCATATCATAGAGAAGCATACCTCGGGCTCAGGCTTTGATATCCACGGCTATGCCAAGGATATGCGTGCCAACAGCCCCAAATACAAGGATTACTATTTTGAATATGCAAAGAAGTACGAAGCCCCGCTCACCGAGAAAATGAACTGATCTTCCGTTCAGCTTTTCCAGAGCTCATAGATGCGTCTGGCCGCTTCCGCGGTATCTTCGGGGCTTCCGAAAGATGAAAAACGGAAATATCCTTCGCCGCAGCTTCCGAAACCGGCTCCGGGAGTACCTACCACCTGTATCTCATTTAAGAGCAGGTCGAAGCATTCCCAGCTTTTAAGCCCGTTCGGGCACTGCATCCATACATAAGGCGCGTTCTTTCCGCCCACATAAGATATACCCGCAGCGTCAAGTGCTTTCATCAGGCACTTGGCGTTTTCTTTGTATACCGCGATGTTCTTTTGGATCTGTTCCCGGCCTTTATCGGTAAATACAGCCTCTGCGCCCCTCTGGATTATATACGACACGCCGTTTGTCTTGGTGGTACGGTTCCTTACCCACATGTCGTTAAGCTTCATACCGTCTCTTTCAAGTTCCCCCGGGATCACGGTATAGCCGCATCTTGTTCCCGTAAAGCCGGCTGTCTTAGACAATGAGCATATCTCTATCGCACAGGTTCTTGCTCCTTCGATCTCAAATATCGAATGGGGCACATCTTCCTCCTCGATAAATGCTTCGTATGCGGCGTCAAAAAGGATCACCGCTCCGACGGAATCAGCGTATTCTACCCATTTTGCCAGTTGCTGCCTGTTCAGCACCGAGCCGGTAGGATTGTTAGGCGAGCAGATATAGATAACATCCGGCGTTTTATCATCGGACTGACTGTCAGACCACTCCTTTACAGGCATTCCGGGCTGCGGAACGAATCCGTTTTCCATACCCGTTTCAAGCGTCAGTATCCTTCTTCCTGCCATGATGCTCGCGTCAAGATAGGCAGGATATGCGGGCTCCGTGATCAGCGCCGTTGTTTTGCCGTATGCAAACAGATCAAGGATGTCTCCGAGCTCATCGCTTGCTCCGCTCGAAACAAACACTTCGTCCACCGACAGATCGACTCCGCGTTTCTTATAATGCCCTGCTATCGCACTTCGTAAGAAATCTGCTCCGCACTCGTTCATATAACCGTGGAAGGTCTCTGCGTGAGCCTGGTCCTCAACCGCCCTGTGAAGCGCCTTTACAACCTCATCGGCAAGCGGCAGTGTAACATCGCCTATCCCGAGTCTGTAAATATGCTTATCCGGGTTGGCTTCCTGATAGGCTTTTACCTTCATTGCAATATTCCTGAAAAGATACGAATCTTTCAGGTTTTTATAGTTACTGTTTGGTTTCACTTTGTTCCTCCGTTATCGTTTCATTCCTGACCAATATCATTATTTTCCGGAATCCCGCATATGTGTGAGCGCGGCACCTATAAACCCGCAGAACAGCGGATGGGGTTTGTTGGGTCTGCTCTTGAACTCGGGATGGAACTGTACGCCGACATAGAACGGTCTGTCACTGATCTCGACCGTCTCGACAAGCTGTCCGTCGGGCGATATGCCTCCAAGTGTCAGTCCCGCATTTTCCAGAATTTCCCTGTATTCATTCATAAATTCATAGCGGTGTCTGTGACGTTCGCTTATAGTACCCTCCGGGATCCCGTTCTGCGAATACTTACTGTACAGCTTCTCCATTACGGTTCCGGGTATTACAACGCAGGGATATGCTCCGAGACGCAGCGTTCCGCCCTTGCTCACGCTCTCGCTCTGTCCGGGCATGAAATCTATCACCTTGTGGGCGCATTTTTCGTCAAATTCACCGGAACCGGCATCGGTAATTCCTGCAACATTGCGTGCATATTCAATGACCGCGATCTGCATTCCCAGACAGATCCCGAAATAGGGAATTTCATTTTTTCTTGCGTATTTTACGGCATTGATCATGCCTTCGATGCCGCGGCTTCCGAATCCGCCCGGAACTATGATCCCGTCAAGTCCTTCAAGCTGCTTAATTCCCATCGCAGCGGGATCCGCATCGCTTCCGGTTCCGTCAGCACCTGCATAAGCTGCATTCTGGTTTTTTACATGCAGCGGATCGTTTTCGTGGCGGTTACCGGGCTCAAGGCTCTCAGAATCGATCCAGTGGATCTTTATATGTGTGTTATGCAGATAGCCTGCGTGCCTCATCGCTTCGGCAACAGACAGGTATGCATCGTGCAGCTGTGTATATTTTCCGACCAGTCCGATATGCACTGTATACGGTCTGTTCTTGATCCTGTCAACCATGGCCGTCCATTCGTGCAGATCGGGTTCACCTGCCTTCAGCCCGAGCTTCCTGCATACAACACCGGAGAATCCGGATTTTTCAAGCATCAGTGGAGCCTCATACAGACAGGGCAGGGTTATATTTTCGATAACACAGTCCTCTTCTACATTACAGAACATCGCTATTTTCTTGAAAATAGACTCTTCCAGAGGTTCATCGCATCTTAGAACGATGATGTCGGGGTTTACTCCCATTCCCTGAAGCTCCTTGACCGAATGCTGGGTGGGCTTGGATTTATGCTCATCCGAGCCATGCAGGAACGGCACAAGCGTAACATGGATGAACAGACTGTTCTCACGTCCGACCTCGAGCGATATCTGCCTTGCCGCCTCAATGAAGGGCTGTCCTTCGATATCGCCGATGGTGCCTCCGATCTCGGTTATAACGACATCCGCATCGGTCTGTTTGCCGACACGGTAAACAAATTCCTTGATCTCGTTCGTGATATGCGGGATCACCTGAACCGTAGAACCCAGATATTCGCCCCTGCGCTCCTTGTTCAGTACGTTCCAGTACACCTTTCCGGTAGTCAGATTGGAATACCTGTTCAGATCCTCGTCGATAAATCTCTCGTAATGGCCCAGATCAAGATCGGTCTCCGATCCGTCCTCGGTCACATATACTTCTCCGTGCTGATAAGGGCTCATCGTGCCCGGATCCACATTTATATAGGGATCGAGCTTCTGCGCCGCAACTTTAAGCCCCCTGCTTTTTAAAAGCCGGCCAAGGGATGCCGCTGTGATCCCTTTTCCGAGTCCGGAAACCACACCGCCTGTCACAAATATGTATTTTGTCATAATGCCCCTCCATCAGACTGTCCGAAAACAGCCTCCCCTAAATTGTTTATCGCAAAAAAAGGCGGGACCGCCCTGAAAAACAGAGCGGCCCCATTGCCTTGTGTATTTTTTTACTTTCCTTTATCCCTTCAAAAGTCTGTGTTCTGATGAAAACAGACCCGGAAGTCATATAATGGTTTATCAGACGATACCCTGAGCGAGCATAGCGGTAGCAACCTTCTCAAAGCCTGCGATATTGGCGCCGGCAACAAGGTCTCCCTTTACACCGTACTTCTCGGCAGCATCATAAATGCTGTGGAAGATGTTCTTCATGATGCCCTGAAGCTTCTCATCAACCTCTTCGCTGGTCCATGAAAGTCTCAGTGAGTTCTGGCTCATCTCAAGTCCTGATGTGGCAACGCCGCCTGCATTGGCTGCCTTTGCGGGAGCAAACAGAACCTTGGCCTTCTGGAATACTGCGATGGCTTCGGGAGTTGAAGGCATATTGGCACCTTCTGCAACTGCGAGGACACCGTTCTTTACAAGAGCCTTGGCGCTCTCTTCATCGATCTCGTTCTGGGTGGCGCAGGGAAGAGCGATATCGCACTTAACTGTCCAGATACCCTTGCAGCCTTCAAAATACTTGGCACCCTTTACTCTGTCGGCATATTCCTTGATCCTGCCGCGTTCTACTTCTTTGATCTGCTTTACAACCGCAAGATCAACACCCTTGGTATCAACGATATATCCGTTGGAGTCGCACATTGCAACTACCTTGCCGCCGAACTGGGTAGCCTTCTCTGCCGCATAGATCGCAACATTGCCGGCACCTGATACAACAACTGTCTTGCCCTTGAAGGAATCCTTCTTCATAACCTTGAGCATTTCCTGAGTCAGGTAGCACAGACCGTAGCCTGTAGCTTCCTTACGGATCAGGCTGCCGCCGAAGGTAAGTCCCTTGCCGGTAAGAACGCCGGTATACTCATTGCGCAGTCTCTTGTACTGTCCGAACAGATAGCCGACCTCACGTGCACCTACACCGATATCACCTGCGGGAACGTCGGTATCTGCGCCGATATGCTTGGAAAGCTCTGTCATGAAGCTCTGGCAGAAACGCATTACTTCGCCGTCTGACTTACCCTTGGGATCAAAGTCGGAACCGCCCTTGCCGCCGCCCATGGGAAGGCTTGTAAGGCTGTTCTTGAAGATCTGCTCGAAACCGAGGAACTTGATGACCGAAAGATTTACCGAAGGATGGAAACGAAGTCCTCCCTTGTAAGGGCCGATAGCTGAATTGAACTGGATCCTGTAACCGCGGTTAACCTGAACCTTGCCCTTGTCATCAACCCACGGAACTCTGAACATGATCATACGCTCAGGCTCAACGATACGCTCAAGGATACCCTGCTCCTCAAGGTCGGGTCTCTTTTCGATCATGGGCTCAAGTGTTGTAAGTACTTCGAGCACTGCCTGCAGAAATTCTTTCTCATTGGGGTTTTTTGCTGCTGTTGCCTCGTATACTCTCTTGGCATACTTGGTCTTGAATACGCTCTTTGCTTTAGGCATTATCTTATCCTCCTCGATAAAAATGGCAAAATAAAAAGGCAAAAGGGCATAATCGGACCATATCCGAAAGACGCCTTTGCCTTTTCCTGAAAAGCATTTTAACGCTTTAAAGTGTTCTTGTCAATCATATTTTAAAATTTTTAAATATTTCACAGCGTGGTATATCCCATGAGCGATTCATCAACAGCCTTTGCCGCAGCCCTGCCTTCAGCGATCGCCCTGACAACGAGCGACTGTCCGGTGTGCATGTCACCTGCGGTAAATATTCTTTCATTGCTTGTCATATATTTTCCGGGATCCGTGGCCACATTTGTACGTTCATTCAAAGCTACGTTAAACTGCCCTGAAACATATGCCTCGCTTCCGAGAAAACCGGCGGCTATCAGTACAATATCGGCTTCTAGCTCTTTTTCGGTGCCGGCAACGGGCTTCATGACCGGTCTTCCGGTCTGCGGATCGGGCTGTGAAGACAGCTCTACCGTCTTCACTCCTTTTAACGCACCCTTTTTGTTTTTCAAAAATTCCGTAACGGTCGTTCTGTAAATGCGCGGATCGCTGCCGAACCTGTATATCGCCTCTTCCTGGCCGTAATCGGTTTTGAGTATCCTCGGCCATTCTGGCCAGGGATTGTTCTCACTTCTCGATACCGGCGCGGGAGGCATCATCTCGATCTGGACAACCTGCGCGGCCCCAAGCCTGATACAGGTTCCGGTGCAGTCGTTTCCCGTATCTCCGCCGCCTATTACCACGGCCTTTTTCCCTTTAAGGGAACCAAAACTGAAATCGGTCGAATCGATCGTCTTGGCCGAATCATAATCATTGTTCATAAGCTTTGCGCTGACTTCCTTTAAGAAATCCACCGCAAAATATATTCCCTTCGCATCCCTTCCTTCGGCTTTGATGTCACGCGGATTGGATGCTCCGCAGCACAGTATGACCCTGTCGTATCTGTCGAGGATCTCCGACGCCGGGATATCCTTTCCGACATCGACGCCGCATCTGAATTCGACACCGGCTTCTTCAAGCATCTTCACGCGTCTGTCTATCATGCGTTTGTCAAGCTTCATGTTCGGAATCCCGTATCTGAGCAGGCCTCCGATACGGTCGCTTCTCTCAAATACGGTAACTGAATGTCCCCTGCGGTTAAGCAGCTGTGCGGCCGCAAGTCCCGAAGGACCGCTTCCGATCACAGCAACCCTCTTGCCTGTCCTTGTTACGGGCTTCTCCTCATGCACAAGACCGTGCTCGAACGCGTAGTCGATGATCGCCCTTTCATTGGCTTTTGTAGCCACAGGTTTCCCATGAACCTGGCAGGTGCATGCCGCTTCGCAAAGCGCGGGGCATACGCGCGAAGTAAATTCCGGAAAGCTGTGTGTAACCGCAAGTCTTTCGTACGCCAGCTCCCAGTTGCCCTCCCAGACAAGCTCGTTGGTTTCGGGAACCAGATTGTGAAGAGGACATCCCGACATCATTCCCGAGATCATCGCGCCGAACTGGCAGAAGGGAACACCGCAATCCATGCACCTTGCTCCCTGAAGCCTCTGTTCCTCCAGAGGCAGTCCAAAATGAAACTCATCGAAATTCGTTATTCTTTCTTCAGGTGATAATGCTGTATCATCTTTCCTTTCATATTCCAAAAAACCTGTAGGTTTTCCCATGTTCAACCTCCGCTACTCCGCCTTCATGGCTGCGTGAAAGCTTGCTATCCCTGCTTCTTCCGGGCTCATTCCCTGTTCCGTAAAATCACGTATATGCTTCATCATCTTCTTGTAATCTGCGGGAATGATCTTTTTAAACTTCGGCAGATACTCATCAAAATGCTCCAGCACCGCCTTCGCCTTCAAAGATCCCGTATATTCCGCATGCTTTGTCAGAAGACTCTTAAGTTCTTCCCTGTCCGCTTTATCTTCAACCTTCTCCATTAAGGCCAGTTCTTTGTTAAGGTTTCGGTACAGTGTACTGTGTTCGTCAAGGACATAGGCGATACCGCCGCTCATTCCCGCTGCAAAATTCTTTCCGGTGCTTCCGAGTATTACCGCCACACCACCTGTCATGTATTCGCAGCCATGCTCTCCGACACCTTCGACAACCGCCTTTGCGCCGGAATTTCTTACACAGAAACGTTCTCCCGCCATACCTGCGATAAAAGTCTCACCGCTTGTGGCTCCGTACAGGGCCACATTTCCGACGATCACGTTGTTTTCGGCATCATAAGCGGCTTCCTTCGGTGCCTTTACGATAAGTTTTCCGCCCGAGAGCCCCTTTCCGAAATAATCGTTCGCATCACCCGACAGATCAAGCGTAAGTCCCGCAGGAATAAAGGCTCCGAAGCTCTGTCCGCCCGCTCCTTTGCAGTTGATCCTTACCGTATCCTCAGGCAGTCCCTTTTCATGTGCCCTGATGATCTGTGCGCCGATCAGCGTTCCGAAGGCTCTGTCCGTATTGACTACATGCGTATCGATAACGGTGTTTGTTCCTGCCTCGATCGCCTCCTTAAGCCCCTTCACGCCCTTTTTGTTCGCTTTTTGGCTGCCGAGCAGTTCATTGTCCTTCGAGCTTTCGGAAATGAGCATCTGTGCATTTTTACGCTCATATTCCGTTTTAACGCATCCGGGCTCATATGTTCCTATGATCCTGGCGAGATCGAGCTTTCCGGCATTTTTACCGTGAGTCTCCTTCTGTTTTAACAGATCTGTCCTGCCGCAGAGCTCATCAAGACTGCGGACGCCAAGTTTGGCCATGTATTCGCGTAATTCGCGTGCGATAAAACGCATAAAATTCTCAACATATTCGGGCTTACCCTTAAAACGCTTACGAAGCTCGGGATTCTGGGTCGCGATACCCATGGGACAGGTATCGAGATTGCACACTCTCATCATCACACAGCCGAGCGTTACAAGCGGAGCCGTCGCAAATCCGAATTCCTCCGCGCCGAGAATGGCTGCGATCGCCACATCCCTTCCCGTCATCAGCTTACCGTCGGTTTCAAGTACGACTCTGTCGCGCAGTCCGTTTAACAGAAGCGTCTGGTGTGCTTCAGAAAGACCGAGTTCCCAAGGAAGTCCGGCATTGTGGATGGAACTTAAGGGAGCGGCTCCCGTTCCGCCGTCATAGCCCGATATCAGTATAACTCCGGCTCCTGCTTTGGCAACACCGGCAGCAATGGTTCCGACACCGGCTTCAGAAACCAGCTTAACGGATATCCTTGCGGTATCATTTGCCTTTTTCAGGTCGTAAATTAGCTGGGCAAGATCCTCGATCGAGTAAATATCATGATGGGGCGGAGGTGAGATCAGGCTGACTCCGGGAGTCGAATGGCGTGTTGCCGCGATCCACGGATATACCTTCTTGCCGGGCAGATGCCCGCCTTCGCCGGGTTTTGCGCCCTGGGCCATCTTTATCTGAATCTCTTTCGCGCTTAAAAGGTAATTCTCGGTAACACCGAACCTTCCGCTTGCCACCTGCTTGATCGCGGAGCTTCTGTCATTATCCGTTCCCGCACTCTTTACCCTCTCGTCGCTTTCACCGCCCTCACCGCTGTTTGATCTTCCGTGGAGCCGGTTCATCGCGATCGCAAGCGCTTCGTGTGCCTCCTCCGAGATAGAACCGTATGACATTGCACCGGTCTTGAATCTCTTTACTATCTCTTCTACGCTCTCAACTTCATCTATATCAACGCCTTCCGCCGGATATACAAAGTCCAGCAGACTCCGCAGATAACCGGTTTCCTCGCGGTCAGCCATTGCGGTATAGGCTTTGAATTTTTCATAGCTGCCTTCTCTTGTCGCAGTCTGAAGCATATGTATCGTCTGCGGATCGTATCTGTGATTCTCACCGCCGGCGCGCATTTTATGGCGTCCTACGGATTCTATCGCAACATCCGATCTCGAAGATATCAGATCAAACGCCTTGGAATGCTGTGCATCGACTGCTTCGGAAATGTCTGTGATCGTGATCCCGCCGACTCTTGATACGGTTCCCGGGAAATAACGGTCGATCACATCCTTTGAAATACCGAGTGCTTCAAAATTCCTGCTGCCCTGATATGACTGGATCGTTGAAATGCCCATTTTCGAAGCTATCTTAACGATGCCTGCGATCACCGCATTGTCGTAATCCTTGACAGCCATGTAATAATCCTTGTCAAGCAGACCCTCTTCGATCAGTTCGTTGATCGAGGCGTGCGCAAGATAAGGGTTGACCGCGCAGGCGCCGTAACCGAGGAGGGTTGCAAAATGATGGACCGTTCTGGGCTCACCCGTTTCGAGAATGAGTGAAACAGCCATGCATTTTTTGGTCTTTACAAGATAGTTGTGCACCGCGGCAACACACAGCAGCGACGGTATTGCCACGTGGTTTTCGTCCACTCCCCTGTCGGAGAGTATGATTATATTTGCACCGTCTTTGTATGCACGGTCAACCTCAACAAACAAATGCTCTATGGCTCTTTCAAGAGGCGTACTCTTATAGCAGAGCATAGAAACTTTCCCGCATTTCAGCCCTTTTGCGTTGATCTGCGAGATCTTTAACAGGTCAAGATCCGAAAGTATCGGATTCTGTATTTTTAAAACACGGCAGTTTCCGGGATTTTCACTGAGCAGATTACCGCTTTTTCCCGCATATACCGTTGTTGCCGTAACTATTTTCTCTCTTGCGGCATCGATCGGAGGATTCGTTACCTGGGCAAACAGCTGCTTGAAATAATAGAACAGCGGCTGGTACTTTTCCGACAGCACCGCCACAGGCGTATCAACGCCCATCGAGCCGATCATCTCACTGCCCGAAAGCGCCATATTGCAGATCTGCTCTTTATAATCCTCGTATGTATATCCGAATGCCGTCTGAAGCCTGTGAAGCTCCTCTCTCCCGTATCCGGGGATCCTTTCGTTGGGAACTTTTATATCGGCAAGCCTGACAAGATTGGAATCAAGCCATTCCCCGTAAGGCTCCTTCATCGCATACTGCGCCTTGAGTTCTTCATCGAGCAGGACTTTTTTGTTCAGGGTATCCACAAGGAGCAGCTTTCCGGGATGAAGTCTTTCTTTTTTCACTATATGGCTTTCGTCAATGTCAAGCACACCCGTCTCGGATGCCAGGATCAGCCTGTCATCGTCGGTAATGCAGTATCTTGAAGGACGCAGTCCGTTCCTGTCAAGGATCGCCCCTAGGACATCACCGTCCGTAAACAGTATCGAAGCCGGACCGTCCCATGCTTCGGCCATTGTCGCATAATACTGGTAAAAATCCCTCTCCTCTTCGGAAATGGTATCATTGTGCTCCCAGGGCTCGGGGATCATCACCATCGCGGCAAGCGCGGGATCCATACCGCCCATGATCATAAATTCCAGCGCATTGTCGAGCATTGCGGAATCCGACCCTTCTTCGGAAACGATCGGAAGCACCTTGGCAAGCTCTTCTTCGGTAAACAGGTCTGTGGAAACGGTCTCCTCGCGGGCTATCATCTTATCCACATTGCCCTTGATGGTATTGATCTCGCCGTTATGTACGATAAAACGGTTAGGATGCGCTCTTCTCCAGCTCGGAAACGTATTGGTGGAAAATCTTGAATGTACTGTCGCAATGGCCGATTCATACGCTTCGTCCTGAAGATCGTCGAAAAACGCCCTGAGCTGGGATACAAGAAACATCCCCTTATATACAACTGTCCTGGACGAAAGCGAGGCAACATATGTATTGTCGTTGCTCTGTTCAAACACGCGTCTGATAATATAGAGTTTTCTGTCAAATGCAAGGCTGTCCCCGGCTTTCAGGCTTTTATCCTGCCTGCCGACAAAGCCCTGATAGATCGCAGGACAGCTTTCCTGCGCTCTTTGTCCGAGGATCTCCTCGTATACCGGAACCTTTCTCCAGCCCAGAAACCTCATGCCTTCCTTCTCTACGATGACCTCAAACATTTTCATCGCGCGGTTTCTTTTAAGCTCGTCCTTCGGAAAAAAGAACATACCGACTCCGTAGGTACGCTCATCTCCGAGTTCTATGCCTGTTTGGGCACACACCTTCTGAAAGAATCCGTGAGGTATCTGAGTCATTATGCCGACACCGTCTCCGGTCCTGCCTTCGGCATCCTTGCCCGCACGATGCTCGAGATTTTCAACGATCTTTAATGCATCGTCAACCAGGGCATGGCTTTTGATACCCTTTATATTTGCGACAGCGCCTATGCCGCAGTTATCATGTTCAAAAGAAGGCTCGTAGAGTGTGTTTTCCCCGAACCCTTCCGCTGCTGTATGATCCTTATTGCCTGTGTATTCTTTCATTTCGATAAACCTCGTTCTTAGTCTGATGCCCGGATACATCTCCTCCTGCATCCGGGTATGCCTGATCCGATGCTTACATTTCAGGCCCTGCTCCCCACAAGCTTTCTGCCTGTCCGTAAACATCAATATGATTTTGCCTCACACGCCGCTTGCCCCGTAATTGCTGAGCACTCTGGCCGAAGGATCGTTCACGTTGCATCCTTCCCATTCCTTGTTCGGCATCCAGAAATCCCTGACCATATGTGCCTGTCCGGGATAATACAGTTCAAAAATATCCCTGTACATCAGCGATTCCTTTGTAAACGGCGTCGCAAATGTGTACTTCTTTCCGGCATTTGCCACATCCTTATCACTGTACCGTTCTTCCGCAAGGGCCTTCAGGTCATCCACCATCGAATGCCCGACCGCATCGGAAAATGCAGCCTTCTCACGCATCAGGATGTCCCGGGGCAGATAGTCGCCCTCAAACGCATGCCTTAACAGGAACTTGCCCTTCCCGTAGGTATTCATCTTCAGTGCAGGATCGATCTTCATCACATATTCGACGAAATCAAGATCGCCGAACGGAACCCTTGCTTCCATCGAATTTACGGATATGCACCTGTCCGCACGCAGAACATCATACATATACAGCTCCCTGATCCTCTTGGCGGCTTCCTTCTGGAAGCTTTCGGCATCCGGTGCAAAATCGGTATATTTGTAACCGAACAGCTCGTCCGAGATCTCGCCGGTCATAAGTACCCTGATATCCGTATTTTCATGAATGTATTTACATACAAGATACATTCCGATGCTGGCCCTGATCGTTGTTATATCGTAAGTGCCGAGCAGTGCTATGACCTCGGGCAGCGCCTTTATTACATCCTCGGCGGTTATGATCACCTCGGTGTGGATGCTGCCGATATAGTCGGCAACCTCCTTTGCGTACTTTAAGTCGATGGCGTCGGTGCTCATGCCTATCGCAAATGTACGTATCGGCTTATTCAGTATCTTGGCCGACACCGCGCATACCAGAGAGCTGTCCAGCCCGCCGCTCAGCAAAAAGCCCAGCGGAGCATCCGCATCAAGCCTCTTCCCGATCCCGGCGGTCAGCTTTTCGCGAATATTGCGGCAAATATCTTCAAGCTCGGGATGATCGTCTTTTTCATCTTCCTTGATTTCATCTTTCTTCTCTGCAGCCTTGTAGTACTCACCCTTCACCTCGGTCATATCGCGGTAACAGGTGAACTTTCCGTCTGCCCAGTAGTATCCCGGAGGAAAAGGCATCACATTGTCGACAAGTCCGGTCAGGTTCTTTGCTTCGCTTGCAAATATGATGCTCCCGTCATCAAATATACCGTAGAACAGGGGTCTGATACCGATCGGGTCCCTTGCCGCGATCAGGCCTTCATGTGCCGGATCGTAGATAATACAGGCAAATTCAGCATCAAGCTCCGCAAACATTCCCAGTCCGTGCTTCTCATAAAGCGGAAGGAGGATCTCGCAGTCCGAGTCGCTTATAAAGGTGTAATCCTTCTCAAGCTCCTTTTTGATCGGTCTGAAGCCGTATATTTCACCGTTGCAGACCACAGCCTTTCCGTTCAGTTCGAACGGCTGCATTCCCTCTTCGTGAAGCCCCATGATCGCAAGCCGCTCAAATCCCAGAGTCACATCACCGTCGTAATGCATGATCCTCTGCATATCGGGTCCTCTCGAGATCGTCCGGTCGAAGTGCTCCTTAAAGCTCTCCGACCCGATCCTGCTTCCCTTGTAACCCATTATTGAGCACATAGTCTTTTCCTCCGAAACAAATCAATTATTTTCCGTATTACTCAACATCCTGCAGAGCCGCAAAATCTTCCTCACCGGTTCTTATCTTGACAACCTTCTCAACAGGATATACAAATATCTTTCCATCGCCGATATGGCCGGTATAAAGAGCCTTCTTGGCCGCCTCGATAACACTCTCAACAGGTATCTTGCTGACAACGACTTCAACCTTAACCTTGGGAAGCAGTGTCATATCCATTTCAACTCCACGATACATCTCGCCGGCGCCCTTCTGGATACCGCAGCCCATTACCTGTGTAACCGTCATACCGGTAACACCGAGATCGTTCATTGCTTTCTTCAGCTGATCGTAACGTGTCAGCTTGGCAATGATGACAACCTTGCTGATACCTGTTGCCGGAAGAGGATTGCTTACCTTGACTGCCGCAGCCCTCTCAAATTCTCCGGCCTTTTCGTAGTCCTCGGTACCGAGACTTGTGTTCTCATTTACATCCATTGTCATCGTGTTCGAGATATCCATGATCGCAAATCCTGCGTATGCACTCGGAAGACCGTGCTCTGTCTGGTCAAGTCCGATGATCTCCTCTTCCTTGGTCACGCGAAGTCCAAAGATCGCCTTGATGATAAGGAATGCAACAGTGATCGTTACGGCAGTCCAGGCAGCTACGGTTGCGAATCCGAGAAGCTGCAGGCCAAGGAGCTTAAAGCCGCCTCCGTAGAACAGACCAACAATTTCATTTCCCGAAGCATCCGCAATGCTGTAGCCCGGAGCAGTATTGGTTGCAAATAAACCGACTGCTATCGTGCCCCAGATTCCGTTCAGGCAGTGAACAGCGACCGCACCGACCGGATCGTCCACACGAAGCTTATGATCAAGGAACCATACACCGAAGCATACCAGAAGTCCCGCAACCGCACCGATCACGATCGCACCGAACGCATCGGTGACATCACAGGGAGCCGTGATCGCTACAAGTCCTGCAAGTGAAGCGTTCATACACATTGAGATATCGGGCTTGCCGTATTTGATCCATGTAAATATCATACATACGACCGTTGCGATAGCAGGAGCGATCGTTGTTGTAACAAATACCGATGCAAGCTGCTCTTCGGTGGTACATGCGGCTCCGTTGAAGCCGTACCAGCCAAGCCACAGAATGAATACACCGAGCGCGCCCAGAGCAATGTTATGTCCGGGGAACGCATTAACCTTCGTTACTTTTCCGTCCTTATCCTTAACGAATTTTCCGATACGGGGTCCAAGTATCTTGGCACCGATCATGGCTGATATCCCACCGACCATATGAATTGCGCACGATCCTGCGAAATCATGGAATCCGAGCTGTGCAAGCCAGCCGCCGCCCCAGATCCAGTGTGCTTCGATCGGGTAGATAAGTGCCGAGATGACTGCCGAATATACGCAGTATGACAGGAATTTCGTTCTTTCTGCCATCGCGCCCGATACGATCGTTGCCGTTGTTGCGCAGAATACAAGGTTAAATACGAAATTGGACCAGTCAAAATTCTCATATGCCGTAAATATATCAAATCCGGGTTTTCCGATGAATCCTGCCACATCCTCGCCAAGGAGCAGGCTGAAGCCTATCACGATAAATACAACGGTTCCTATACAGAAGTCCATCAGGTTTTTCATCAGGATGTTACCGGTGTTCTTCGCTCTCGTAAATCCTGCCTCTACCATCGCGAAGCCTGCCTGCATCCAGAAGACCAGGGCGGCTCCGATCAGGAACCAGACTCCAAACAATGTTTCGTTCATCGTGCCTAACGCATCTAAAATATCTTTACTCATATTCCTCTCCCCTTCCTGTTTTCATCCTGTTTACCACGTATTGACTTAGTTTGCTGGCTTAGGGTTTGCTGACTTAGTGTCGGCTCCGGCCATATATATCATGTCCGGCTTACCAGACAATTAGTCTGATGTAATCCGGACATGATATATATGACCTGAGCCTCGGATACATCTGCTGTAGGTGGTAAAGGATGATGTTTTATGTTTGTTGTTGATCATTGATCCGATGATCGGAGATATATTAATAATCCGGATGCTCAACGTTGTGATGAGTGATCAGGTTTAAAGCTGTATCCTGCTTGCTCAATGTTTTGATGAACGATTTGGAGTTAAAACTAAATTCCTGATGCTCAACGTTTCGATGAACGATAAGGGTTAAAGCTGTGTTCCGGATGCTTTATGTTCCGATGAACGGATCTGAGTTTGGGTAATAAAAGAGCGCGTTCTCCGCGGGACCGGGGTCCTCGGGAAAACGCGCCTTTGCGTTTTTATTATATTATGGGAATGATGTTCTTATCATCATTGCATTATATGTAGAAGAGCATGTCCGCATATGTCGGATAAGGCAGGATGTCCTTCGGGATGAAGGGTTCGGCCTCATCGGCGACTGCTCTGATCTGTGCCATGTCGGTTAAGATCACTGACTGGTAGAATTTCGCCTGCTCAAGTTCGTCGGTTATCTCTTCGGCTTTCTTAATATCAGCGGCAAACTTTTCTTCTCCTTCGGAAATGCAGTCATAGTAGCCTGAAAGCTTTTTGGCAAGTTTTATCTCGCTTCCGACCGGCAGTTCCGAAGAAACCTTCTGTTTCTTTGCAGCGAGGGTCACGGTCTTTTCGATCGTATCCGCAAGTGCGGGAAGGAACTGGCTGTTGAGCATATCGTCAAGTGTTCTGGCTTCGATATGGATCGTCTTGGTATAGTTTTCGAGAAGTATCTCATATCTCGATCTGATCTCGCTTTCGGTGAAAATGTGATGCTTCTTGAACAGCTCCACATTTTTATCTGCGATAAATACCGGAAGTACATCAGGTGTCGAGCGCAGGTTGTATAAACCGCGTTTTTCGGCTTCCTCTACCCATTCGTCGGTATAGCCGTTTCCGTTGAAGATCACTCTCTTGTGATCGACGATCGCTTTTTTGAGCAGCTCGTGTACCTTAACCTGCAGCTCGTCTTCGGATACGCCCTCGAGCTGTGCGCTGAACTGTGAAAGCGCCTCGGCTACTGCGGTATTGAGCACTACGTTCGGTCCGGATACCGAGAAGGATGAACCGAGCGATCTGAATTCGAATTTATTGCCGGTAAATGCAAACGGCGATGTTCTGTTCCTGTCGGTCGTATCCTTGAAGAAATGCGGAAGTACCGTTGCTCCGGTCTCCATCTGTACCTTTTTTCTTGCTCCGAAGAAGGTATCGTTTTCGATCGAGGTGATAACTTCCATCAGCTCTTCGCCAAGGAACATAGAAATGATCGCGGGAGGCGCTTCATTGGCTCCGAGTCTGTGGTCATTGCCTGCACTTGCTACCGAAAGCCTCAGCAGATCCGCATAATCATCGACCGCACAGATGACTGCCATCAGGAATACCAGGAACTGTATATTCTCTGCAGGTGTCTTTCCGGGATCGAGCAGGTTGATTCCTGCATCCGTACTCATGGACCAGTTGTTGTGCTTGCCTGAACCGTTGATCTTGTCAAACGGCTTCTCATGCAGCAGACATACAAAACCATGCTTTTCGGCAACCTTCTTCATTACCTCCATTGTCAGCTGGTTACGGTCTACCGCAACGTTGGTGGTATCAAATACCGGTGCCAGCTCATGCTGTGCCGGTGCAACTTCGTTATGCTTGGTCTTGACCGGGATCCCGAGCTTCCAGAGCTCTTCGTCAAGCTCATGCATGTATGCCGCAACCCTGGGCTTTAAAGCTCCGAAGTAGTGGTCGTCCATCTCCTGTCCCTTGGGAGGCTTGGCTCCGAGAAGGGTCCTTCCGGTAAATTTCAGATCCATTCTCTTTTTGAAGTCCTCTTTGTCTATCAGGAAGTACTCCTGCTCGGGGCCGACGGTTGTCGTAACACTCTTTACGGATGTATTACCCAGAATATGCAGCATCTTGACTGCTTCCCTGTTCAGTGCTTCCATTGAACGGAGCAGAGGTGTCTTTTTATCGAGTGCTTCTCCGCTGTAGGAACAGAAGGCTGTCGGGATATAAAGTGTTCCGTCCTTGATAAATGCCGGTGAGGTCGGATCCCATGCCGTATAGCCTCTTGCTTCGAAGGTCGCCCGAAGTCCGCCCGAAGGAAAACTTGATGCATCGGGTTCGCCCTTTACGAGTTCCTTGCCGGAAAATTCCATGATCACTTCGCCGCCGTCAACCGGTGAGATAAAGCTGTCATGCTTCTCTGCTGTAAATCCGGTCATCGGCTGGAACCAGTGTGTAAAATGTGTAGCACCGTTTTCTACGGCCCATTCCTTCATCGCAATGGCCACCGCATTGGCTACATCTATCTCCAAATGTGTATTCTGATCAATGGTCTTGCGTAATGCCTTGTAAATGTCCTTCGGAAGCTTATCGCGCATTACCTTGTCGTTAAAAACCAGACTTCCGTAAATCTGAGGTATTGTCATGCTCATAACTGTTTCTCCTTCCTTTTCCCGTTTATCATTGTTACAGGGCCGCGACGCCATAAAAGTAAAAGAAAAAGGCGCTTCGGGGAGTTATTCCCAAAGCGCCTTTGCTTTTATGGAGTGTATGATAATCCTTTTGATTTTCTTTGTCAACAAAAATTTTCAAATTTTTTTGAATTTTTTAACATCAGGTCAAACTTGCAGTCCGGGCGCATTTTCTTCTCTTATTCCCCCGTTACAGCGGAGCAACTTTGATGGTCTGTTCTTCGAGCACGTCAAGAAGCACCTTGACCGTATCAAGGGAAGTGAAGATCGTGACGTTATTTTCTATCGCGCAGCGCCTTATCGCGACTCCGTCGATGTAGTGAACACCTGAAAGGATCGCCCTGGTATTGATCACATAGCTTACATATCCCGCACGTATCGAATCAAGGATCTCTTCGCTTCCTTCGCTCAGCTTCCGGCGTATCCTCGTGCGGATGCCGTGGTCCTTCAGGAACTGCGCCGTTCCGATCGTTGCCTCGATATTGAAGCCCATATGATAAAACCGCTGAACCAGGGGCAGAGCCTCCTCCTTGTCCTCGTCGGCAAGCGTTACGATGACAGTTCCGTAGTTCTGCAGGCGGATCCCGGAGGCGATCAGGGCCTTGTACATTGCCCTGTGCAGCCTCTCATCATAACCGATGGCCTCACCTGTGGACTTCATTTCCGGAGACAGGTATGAATCCATGCCTTTCAGCTTCGCAAATGAAAATGCCGGAGCCTTGACGCACCATCTCTTCTTTTCCTTCGGATAAAGCTCAAAGATCCCCTGTTCCTTAAGACTGATGCCGAGTATCGCAAGCGTGGCGATGTCCGCAAGCGAATAGCCGGTCGCTTTCGAGAGGAACGGAACCGTTCTTGAAGACCGCGGATTGACCTCGATAACATAGACATTATCGGTCGGATCGACAATAAACTGAATATTATACAATCCCACGATTCCGATCCCCATGCCGAGTTTATGGGTATATCGCAGTATTTTCCCCTTGACGTTGTCGGAAATGCTGAAGGCGGGATATACACTGATGGAATCGCCGGAATGTACGCCTGTTCTTTCGACAAGCTCCATGATGCCCGGAACAAACACATCCCTTCCGTCGCATACCGCATCGACCTCGACCTCACGGCCCCTTATGTATTTGTCTACGAGAACCGGCTTATCTTCATCCACCTCTACGGCGTTCTTCAGATAGTGCCGCATGTCGGCTTCCTTGGACACGATCTGCATCGCCCGTCCTCCGAGCACAAAGCTTGGTCTGACAAGGACAGGATAGCCGATCTCGCCGGCAACACGCACTCCGTCCTCAATATTGGTCACCGCTGCGCCTTTTGGCTGCGGGATATCAAGCTCGAGCAGGAGCTTTTCGAACAGATCGCGGTTTTCGGCCTTTTCGATCGCATCACAGTCGGTGCCGATGATCCGTACCCCGTATTCCTTCAGGGGTTCCGCAAGATTTATGGCTGTCTGTCCGCCAAGGATCGCGATAACCCCTTCGGGCTTTTCCATTTCCACGATATTCATGACATCTTCGGGACAAAGCGGCTCAAAATACAGCTTATCCGACGTTGTATAGTCTGTCGAAACGGTTTCCGGGTTATTGTTTATGATGATCGCCTCGTAACCAGACTCCTTGATCGTCTGTACCGCATGCACAGTGGAATAGTCGAATTCTACACCCTGCCCTATCCTGATGGGGCCTGAACCGAGGACGATTATCTTCTTCCTGTCAGATACGATCGATTCATTTTCTTCCTCATATGTTGAATAAAAATACGGAATATAGCTTTCAAACTCCGACGCACACGAATCGATCATCTTGTAAGTCGGCACTATCCCGTGGTTTTGTCTCAGTTCGAATATTTCCCGTTCACTCATACTCCAGAGTGCAGCGATCTCACGGTCGGAAAATCCTGTTTTCTTCGCACTTTTCAGGATTGCGGCATTGCCGGGATCTTCTTTGATGAGCTGTTCGGTCCGAACAATATTCCGGATCTTGGAAATAAAGAACCTGTCTATTCCGGTGATCGCTGCTATTTCCCCGATCGGATCACAGATATCGTTATTTCGGGCGGCACATTCCGGTTCTTGGGGGTTGCCCTTTACGGCGGCACATTTCGGTACTTCCTGGTTGCTGTTTACGGTCTCATACTGCAGATTATAAGTTTCATTCTCATACATGTAAGTTTCCCTTCGCAGCAGCTCAGCGATCGCAAATATGCGATCATCCGTACCGATCGCGATATAGTCTTCCAATTCATTTACAGTATATCCGTCAAATTTCCTGCTGTGCAGGTGGAATACGCCTGTCTCAAGCGACCTGACAGCCTTGAGCAGACTTTCTTCAAGCGTTCTTCCGACACTCATGACCTCGCCGGTCGCTTTCATCTGGGTCCCGAGTTTATTGGATGCATCATCAAACTTGTCAAACGGGAATCTCGGCATTTTGGTCACAACATAATCAAGTGCAGGTTCAAAAGAAGCCGGTGTATTGGCAAGTCTGATCTCATCAAGCCTTAGTCCGACGCTGATCTTGGCTGAAACACGTGCTATCGGATAACCGCTTGCCTTTGAGGCGAGTGCCGAAGATCTTGAAACCCTTGGATTAACCTCTATCAGATAATACCTGAATGACTGCGGGTCGAGCGCAAACTGCACATTGCAGCCACCCTCGATCTTTAAAGCGCGGATGATCTTTAAAGCGCTGTTTCTGAGCATCTGGTATTCTTTGTTAGTAAGCGTCTGTGACGGGCATACGACTATCGAATCTCCGGTATGAATCCCGACCGGATCGATATTTTCCATGTTGCAGACAGTTATCGCGGTATCATTGGCATCCCTTATGACTTCATATTCAATCTCTTTATAGCCCTTGACGCTCTTTTCTATCAGCACCTGATGTACAGGTGAGAGCATCAGGGCATTTTTGATCAGTTCATCAAATTCTTCGCGCGTCTGCGCAAATCCGCCGCCTGTCCCGCCCAGTGTAAATGCAGGCCGGATCACGACCGGATAGCCTATTTCTTCAGCCGCCTCCACAGCCTCTTCGACAGAATCCGCGATCTTCGAAGGCAGCACAGGTTCCCCTATCTGCTGACAAAGCTCCTTGAAAAGCTCCCTGTCTTCGGCACGCTCAATACTTTCCGAACGGGTTCCGAGCAGTTCTACTCCGCATTCATGAAGTATACCCTTCTTTTCAAGCTGTATTGCAAGATTCAGACCCGTCTGACCGCCTATTCCCGGCAGGATCGCGTCCGGGCGCTCCATCCTTATGATCTTGGCTATAAATTCAAGCGTCAGCGGTTCCATATATATCTTGTCGGCGATCCTTGCATCGGTCATGATCGTTGCAGGATTCGAGTTGCACAGTACAACCTCATATCCTTCCTCACGCAGCGACAGACAGGCCTGCGTTCCGGCATAATCAAATTCCGCCGCCTGTCCGATAACGATCGGTCCCGACCCGATCACAAGTATTTTCTTAATATCCGTTCTTTTAGGCATAATCTTACCTCGGTGTCTGTTGCTATTATCTTTTCGGTCCGTTTACACGTTTGGGCTGTTAAGGCTGCCCTGTTTATCTTTTCAACCAGTTTAACCTTTTGTTGTTCCGGCTGCCCGGTTTACCTTCTCAAGCTGTATAACCTTTTGCTGTTACAGCTGCCCGGTTTATCTCGTGCAGCTCTTATATTCATCTACTAAAGCGAGAAACCTTTTAAACAGATATCCCCCGTCCGCCGGACCCGGCGCCGCTTCGGGATGATACTGTACCGACATGACGCGGTCCTCTATGCATTCCACACCTTCCACAGTGGAGTCGAGCAGGTTTTTATGTGTAACGGAAAGCCCTGTATTTTCAAGGCTGTCGGCATCGACTGCATAAGAATGGTTCTGCGAAGTTATCTCAACCTTCCCGGTCTTTATATCCATAACCGGATGATTGCCGCCTCTGTGGCCGAATTTGAGCTTATAGGTTCTGGCACTGTACGCCAGCGAAAGGATCTGATGTCCCAGGCAGATCCCGAATATCGGCACTCTGCCCCTTAATTCCCTGACTGTCTGTATCGTCGGCTGTACATCCTCGGGATTTCCGGGACCGTTCGAAATAAGTACTCCGTCAGGAGCAAGCACCATTATCTTCTCTGCGGGTGTATCCCAGGGCACGACTGTGACATGGCACCCTTTATCTGCCAGACATCTTAAGATATTCTGCTTTACGCCGCAGTCGACCACGACTATCCGATATCCCGGATATTTCGGGTATTCCGGATATTTTGGATCATCCGGTCCATACGGTGCTGCATTTTGGAGAATTCCTGCCTGCGACCGGTCATATTCGTAGATCGTGGGCGTACTTACCCTGCTGACCTGACCGCAGTCCGGAATCCATACCCGAAGCTCCTCCAGAGCCTCATCGACATTTCTGTCCTCATCGACTATATAAGCCCTGCAGCTTCCGTGGTCACGGATATGTCTTGCCAGTTTTCTGGTATCAACCCCCGCAACGCCGGCGATCCCGTATTGCTTCATCACATTTCCGAGAGTATCGATGCATCTGAAATTCGACGGTTCATCACAATATTCCCGCACTATAAGAGCCGACATTTTCGGAACCGCCGATTCGTAATCATCCTCACAGGTCCCGTAATTCCCTATCAGGGGATATGTCATCACAACCATCTGCCCTGTATATGACAGATCGGAAAACAGCTCCTGATAACCGACCGGTGATGTATTGAAGACCAGCTCCGCCATAGTCTCCCTGTCCGCTCCGAATGCTGTTCCGGCATACTGCGAACCGTCCTCAAGTATTATCTTTTTCTTCTTAGTATTCATCCCGTTTCCCCTCAGTATATCCAGCAGAAAAAACAAAAGCGCCTCCCTATGTGGAAAGCGCCTTTGCTTTTGTTGTGTATGATAATCCTTTTTATTTTTATTGTCAAACCTTTTTTAATGACAATTATTTTGTGTAATCTTAAAACAATCTTAAAGCTTTTCCCTGTTTATTCTTAAACCGCAGAGTTATATAATGGGTTATGGAAAAATACACGTGTAAAACACAAAAAAACGAGGTATGAGATGCAGAACATTCTGATATGCGATGATGACAGGGATATCGTCAATGCGCTGAAAATTTATCTTACGGATCCGGAATTCACTTTTTTTGAGGCGTATAACGGTCAGGAGGCAGTTGAAACTGTCAGACGCGAACATATCGATATCGTACTGATGGATATCATGATGCCGGTCATGGACGGCATCACGGCTATGGCTCTGATCAGGAAAACAAGCAATATTCCGGTGATCATGCTGACAGCCAAGAGCGAGGACAACGATATCATTCTCGGGCTCAATGTGGGTGCCGACGATTATATCACCAAACCGTTCAATCCTATGGAAGTCAAGGCAAGGGTGCGTTCGCAGCTGCGCAGATATCTGTATCTCGGAGCTGGAAAAAGCGGAAACGAACAGCCGGACGGTACGCCGGGTGCAGCCGGGACAGGCGGCAACAACAGCGAAACGTTCATCGTCGGAGGTATAGAGCTTGACGACCGCGCAAAGGCTGTAAGAGTCGACGGCGAGCCTGTAAATCTCACGCCGAAGGAATTCGACATTCTGAAGCTTCTGATGTCCGAGACCGGCAAAGTATTTTCTCTCAAGGAAATATACAGCCGTGTATGGCAGGAGACACCCTTCGGAAATGAAGGCACCGTCGCCGTTCACATCCGGCACCTGCGCGAAAAGATAGAGATAGACCCGGCCAATCCGCGGTATATCAAGGTTATTTTCGGACAGGGCTACTGCATGAAGGGCTGACGCAGGCGGAGCTTGCTGTGCTCGATTAGCCAATCGCTCAGGATCAGCTTCGCTGATCTGACTCCCGGCATAAAGGTTAACAATACGAAACAATAAGGAGATAATAAAATGAGACACTTTTTCAGAACGATACCGGGTAAAGTGATCCTGTTTATTACATGCATAATATCGACCTGCATGATCGTTGCCTGTGTTATCGGTGTGGCCGTGTTGGTCGAGGGTGGTTTTTATACAGCCGGTGAAAATGAGGTAACAGGTGAGGCGATCAGCAATGAGATCGTCTATGACTGGCTTGATATTTACAACCACGGGGTATTCGAAGAACGTGACGGAGTCAGGGAATACCGGCATGACGGAAATCTTCTGCTGAATGTTTACGATGAAAACGGCAATTTAACAGCAAGAACAGAAGGTGCCGATGGATTCGCGACCGAAGATTTTGGGCCGGAGTATGAAGTTCTGATGTATCGCAACGGGTCATATTACGCATCAGTCTGGAATTATCTGTCGGTCCGTTCGCAGTATTACGGCTTTGACATTGATATGTCGGGCTTTCCTGCTGATCTTCCCGATAATATTACCATCAAAGCTCTTAAAATAAAGGCATCCTTCAAGGCCGGATTCCCCGATAACGACTGGTACGGACTCATTTACCGCGCAATACACATCGGCTACGGTCTCAGATATGCGATCTTCGGTATAGGCGCGGCAGCGGCACTGCTCGCACTCATAAGCTTCATTGCTCTCATGTGTGTTTCCGCAAGGAGACGGGAGGACGAAGAACTGCACCCCGGGCTGCTGCATAAGGTACCGTCGGATCTTATACTTGCCGCTGTAGCAGCTGTGATCGTTCTTTATATTACATTCCTTGACGAGTTTTTCAATACGGATATGGAAGGCATGATAATATCCTTTGTTGCCCTGCCGTTCGTTCTGAGCGTATTACTCGGTTTCTTTATGGGGGTTGCCGCAAGGATCAAGGACCGGAGCATATTGACAAACACTCTTATCCTGCGGCTGCTGAAACTGCTTAAAAGGGCAGGTCTTCTGATACTGCACGGTCTTAAGAAATGTGCCGGATTGATCGGACGTCTGATCATAAGCATCCCCATGGCATGGAAAGCTGTTGCTCTGATACTTGCCGATGCGGCTGTCAATCTGCTCCTTCTGGTCCTGGCCTTTTATCACGAAGAAGGAGTTGCGATCCTTTTCCTTATCGTAAAAACCCTTCTGTTGGCAGGGTTTGCGATATTTGTGAGCATGAAGATAAGAACTCTGCGCGAAGGCGCCGCACAACTGGCCGGAGGCCACCTTGATCTTGCGATCGATACCGCCGGGATGCTTCCTGAAATGAAAAAACATGCCCTTGACCTGAACAGCATAGGCAACGGCATGAATCTTGCTATAGAACAGAAGCTCAAGAGCGAGCGCATGAAAGCGGAACTTATCACAAATGTTTCACATGATATCAAAACGCCGCTCACCTCTATCATTAACTATACAGGCCTGATAGCAACCGAAAACTGCGATAACGACAAGCATTCGCAGTACAGCGAAGTCCTGCTCAGGCAGGCGGAACGCCTAAAAAGGCTGCTTGAAGATCTTGTCGAAGCATCAAAAGCCGCAACCGGCAACCTTGATGTTTCGCTCGCGCCCTGTGATGCAGCGGTATTCATAAGCCAGGCTTCCGGTGAATATGAAGAAAAACTTGAAGCCTCACAGTTATCACTTGTCATAAGACAGCCCGAAGAGAACCTGCGCATAATGGCCGACGGACGCCGGATGTGGCGTATTTTCGATAACCTCATGAACAATATCTACAAGTATTCGCTACCCGGGAGCCGCGTATACCTGACCCTTGAGCGTTTCGGCGATACCGCACGCTTCATCTTCAAGAACACCTCTAAGGATGTGCTCGATATTTCCGAAGACGAGCTTATGGAGCGCTTTGTCCGCGGTGATTCGTCCCGCAACACCGAAGGCAACGGACTCGGTCTGTCCATCGCCAAGAGCATGGCCCAGCTCCAGAACGGAACCTTAAGGCTCGAGACCGACGGTGACCTGTTTAAAGCGATACTGACATTTCCTCTGCTTGAAGAATGAAGAAGTGAGGTATCTGTATCAGGTGGTTTTTAAAAAGTCAAAACCAAGCATCGTGATGTCGTCAAACTGATCGGCCGAACCCTTGAAGCTGGCAAGATTTTCGGACATATGCTCGAGCGTGGCCTGTATCGGAAGGTCCTTGAGGTCGTTAAGATCCGCCAGCATCCTGTCGGTACCGTACTGCTCGACATTCTCATCGATCGCCTCGGGCACGCCGTCTGTGTATACAAACAGCCTGTCTCCGGGCTCCAGCTGTATCTCGTACTCTCTTGCCTTTGTTTCGGGCATTGCCGCAAGGGCAAGGGAGTGCTTGTCTTTTATCAACTCATAATCACCGTCTTTGTGCCTGATCACAGGGTACTCATGCCCTGCATTGGCGCATCTCATCAGACCGGTCTTCAGATCGACGATACCGAGCCATGAAGTTACGAACATTTCGGCATCATTACCTTCACATAAGGTATTGTTGGCCTTCATCATGATCTCGGCCGGCGACGCCCCCGATTCGGCAAGACTTCTTATCGCGGTTTTGCTTCTCATCATGAACAGAGCCGCGGGAATACCCTTGCCGGATACATCGGCGATGACCAGAGCGATCTTGTCACGGTCTGCAAAGAAGAAATCATAGAAATCTCCGCCGACTTCCTTGGCAGGCTTCATTGAGGCAAACAGCTCAAACTCATAGCGGTCCGCAAATGTGAAGTTCCTGGGCAGTGCCGATTCCTGAATGGTCCTGGCAAAGACAAGCTCCTGCTCTATCCTCTTCTCTGCCGCAGCAATGTAGCCCTTCAGGGTCAATACGGTCTGATTGATATCGTCCGATAATGAAGCAAATTCAGACGAACTTCTTACGGTCACGACTTCATTTAGATCACCGTTGGTGATCTTGCTCAGTGAATCGTTGATCAGCTTTATGTTATTTACGACTATCTGATTGACCAGATATGCGATAAGAACGTAGATAACGGTAAACAGGAGTATATCCCCGAGCGCAAGCTCATAGGCTTCGGCATCGCGATACCAGTACACTTCACTGTCGGGCATGGACGTAACGAACCAGTTTCCTCCGAAATCCTTCTCCACAAACATATGTGATTTGGTGCCGAAAAACGAAGATTTGATAATTTTCCCCGCATTCTTTTTAAAGACTTCCAATTCGGCAGGTGAGATCGTATGGTTCTGATTCTTACCGTAGACTATCATTCCGTTTTCGGAAATGACCGCATATTCAATGCTGTCTTCCACATCAGGTGTTGATTTTCCCGCCATATAACAGCTTTTTACGATCTTGGAATTCCTGTAAAGAGTGTTTCTGCCTTCCTGAATAGCTGTCTGTGTCTGCACAAGATAAGCAAACAGAAAATTGCCGACGATAACGATCGACGTGATGATGAACAGCCACCTCTGAAACTTCTGTGAAACGGGTATGGTATCTTCTCTTTTTTTAACAAACGGATTCTTCCATTCCTTGGTGTAGACCTGCAGCATGATCGAGGAAGCCGCCATGCCAAGACCCGTAAAGATTATCATCGGAACCGCACAAATGCTCACAACGGTAAATGCCATCCGCATGTCGCTTCTGTGTGTTATGAAAACAACATACATATGGAAAACTTCCATTACGGCACCCATGAAGAACGCATAAAAGGGAGAAGGTTTTTTACCGCGAAAGACTTTTGTGTTCATTATCAGAGCGACAAAACCCGCAAGACACGTGGATAAGCCACAGGCAACCCTTGTATACGAGCCGACTCCGAAATAGGTGCCCGCGATATACCTTTCGATACCGCCTATAAGACCTGCGATGATACCGGATGAAGGTGCAAAAAACAAACCTGCGACAAGCGGACCCATATCACGGACATTCATGACCATACCGTCATAATCAACACCGAAATGTGTTGATAAAACCGAACTTGTCGCAAATATCAGTCCGATCACGATCTTGTTGGGAACTGTCAGTTTTTTACCCTTGAAACAGTACCATACGGCCATTATCAGCAGCAGATATGTAAGCGTGGCGCTTGACATCTTCAGGATCATCGTAAACATGTTTTTCTCCTCCGGGATATTGCATGATCACGGTCTTTAAAAAGCTTTTGGCTTCATTTAAGACGCTCTCTCATCATTGAATATATTTATTTTAGTATAACACATTTTGCTGAAAATGAGTAGACTCTGTATTTTCTTCCATAACCGTCCGTAAATTACCGTAACTGAACCCTGCCGGATATATTACGTACATTTCCGCCCGATTGCTGTTATTTCTTGACAGAAGCCCCGATTTTTTTTAACATAAGGGAAAGAGAAATACAGATATACTCGAAAGGAGGCTTACGAGAATATGATCTTGTTCATAAATGCCTGTGTCCGCAAAGGATCAAGGACCGGAAGGCTTGCACACCGGCTCCTTCACAGCTTAAGAGAACCTGTCACGGAGCTGAAGCTGGAGGACATTGATTTTCCGAAGACGGATGAAGAATTCCTAAACAAAAGAGACCGGCTAATAGCCGAAAAACAGTTTGATGCTGATGAATTCAGGCTTGCAAGACAGTTTGCCGATGCCGATCGGATCGTTATCGCGGCCCCGTTTTGGGATCTGTCGTTCCCGGCGGCTCTTAAAGCTTATTTCGAACAGATAAATGTACTCGGGATAACCTTTGTTTATACACCCGAAGGGATACCGAAAGGCTTATGCAAGGCGGATAAGCTCTATTATGTCACGACTGCAGGCGGCACTTTCTTCCCCGAAGAATTCGGTTACGGATACGTAAAAGCGCTGGCTCAGAACTTTTACGGAATCAGGGAGGTTTCCCTTATCAAAGCACTTGGGCTTGATATAGACGGTGCCGATCCCGAAGGTATATTAAAAGCATGTGGCGATGAATATATTTCCGATCCGAACATCGGTATCGACGATAAAAGATACGGTGTTCCCGAGGTTGATGAGCTGCGCGCCGCAGTACTTAAGAATTCGGAGCCGGACTTAACCGGATCGGATCCATCTGTTCTCTGTACCGTTGATGCGGGCTCCTCCGTTCAGGCAGGTACAGGCGAACAGAGTACCCCCACTCCCGCACAGATCATGGCTGCCGATATGGGCCTCGGCTTTAATCTCGGCAACAGCTTTGATGCGGTGGCTCATCCCGGAAGCCACCTGAAAGGCGTTGACAGCGAACTTGCGTGGTTTAACCCGAAAACCACAAAGGAAATGATCGCCGCAATAAAGAAAGAAGGCTTTAAGACCCTAAGGCTTCCGGTAAGCTGGCATAACCACGTGACCGGACCCGAAGATACCATAGACCCGGCATGGATGGCAAGGATCAGGGAAGTGGTTGACTGGTGCATCGCAGAAGATCTGTACGTGATACTCAACACTCATCATGATATCCATGAAGGTTTTCTCCTGCCCGATAATGCTCATATTGCCCGTTCGGAAGAATTCATGCACAATGTCTGGAAGCAGATCGCCCGCGAAATGAGCGATGTCAGCAGCAACAGGCTCCTGTTCGAGTCAATGAACGAGATACGCGTTCCGCATGCCGCATACGAATGGACCCCTGATTACAACGATCCCGAATGTTGTGATGCGATGGAAAATGTCAACCGGCTAAACCGGGTATTCCTCGATACGGTAAGGGCCTCGGGAGGTGAAAATGCCGAAAGGATCCTTGTGATTCCCGGATATTCCACATCGACCGAAGGTGCCTGCTGGGACGGTTTCAGACTTCCCGAAGATACCGTTCCCGGCCGCCTCATTGTTGCCGCACACATTTATTCACCTGCACATTTTACGTTTTATTTAAAAGAAGGCGCCAACATCACCGAATTTGACTTAAATTCACGTGAATCGACCGATCCCGTCGACGAGCGGCTTATGAAGCTCTACAACCGTTTTGTCGCAAACGGGATCCCGGTAAATATCGACGAATTCGGAACCGTTGACAAAAATAATGACGCGGACCGTATCAGATGCCTTGCATATACGCTTGCTAAGGCCACACAGCTTCATATCCGCTGCTGTTACTGGGATAACGGAGTATTTATTTCCTACGGAAACGGAATGGCTGTTTTTGACAGGAACCGATGCATATTCCCGAATCCCGAGCCTGTCGAGGCCATGCTGAGAGGGATCAGGGCATTTGAGTAACAGGATTATGATCATTTATCACGTTAATTCAAAAAACTGCTTGACATAGTTTTTTTGATATGATATTATTTGCTAAACCGTTGAAGAAGGGCAAGTAAGTAAGATCTACTTATCCACAGAGAGCTGCAGGCGGTGGGATTGCAGTGTTAAGCTTTTACCGAATGGACTTCTGAGGGCGACCTGAAATTTCGAAACTGTTACGTATCATGATATTTCCATCCCGGACAGTATATTGTGGGATGCGGCACACGGACATCGGAGCGTTTCGTAAAAGTACGGAAGACGGAGCCTGAATCTCCGTTATCAAAATTCGGCATATGATAGTATGCTCAGAGTGGGTGTTTTCGCACCAAGCCGGGTGGCACCGCAGGCAAAATGATATTGAGCCGTATATTCTTGATATTATCGCCTGTCCCAGCAGTAACTTCTGTCAGGGACAGGCTTCTTTTATTTTCATAATTCCCCTGTCCCGCTATCATAGACAACGCAGCCCGCGTTGATCAGATTAACAAACGCCGTATCACATATACGGCATATCAAATCCACAGGAGGACAAAACGATGTCAGAAAACAAAATTCCCTACAAGATCTATTTGAACGAAGATGAGATGCCTAAATCATGGTATAATCTCAGAGCGGATATGAAGAACAAGCCCGCTCCTCTTCTCAATCCCGGCACTCTGCAGCCTCTTACCAAAGAGGAACTGATCCCTATTTTCTGTGAAGAGCTTGTTGATCAGGAACTCAACAATGATACCGCATTCATCGAGATCCCAGAAGAGATCAGAAACTTCTACAAAATGTACAGACCTTCGCCGCTCGTACGCGCTTACTGCCTTGAGGAGAAGCTTAAGACACCCGCGAAGATCTATTACAAATTCGAGGGCAACAACACAAGCGGCAGCCATAAGCTGAATTCAGCCATCGCCCAGGCTTATTATGCCAAAAAGCAGGGTCTTAAGGGCGTTACGACCGAAACAGGCGCAGGCCAGTGGGGAACCGCTCTTTCAATGGCATGTTCTTATTTCGGACTCGACTGCAAGGTATATATGGTTAAGGTTTCTTACGAGCAGAAGCCCTTCAGAAGAGAAGTCATGAGAACCTACGGAGCTTCCGTAGTTCCTTCACCTTCGGAGACAACCGATGTCGGCAAGAAGATCCTTGCGGAGCATCCCGGCACCACAGGAAGCCTTGGCTGCGCCATTTCGGAAGCGGTTGAGGTTGCTGTCAAGAATCCCGGTTACAGATATGTTCTCGGAAGCGTTCTGAATCAGGTTCTTCTCCATCAGTCCGTTATCGGTCTTGAGACCAAGGCTGCACTTGACAAATACGGCATCAAGCCCGACATCATCATCGGCTGCGCCGGCGGCGGATCGAACCTCGGCGGTCTTATCGCTCCCTTTATGGGCGAGAAGCTCAGAGGTGAAGCAGATTACCGCATCATCGCCATAGAGCCCGCTTCCTGTCCGAGCTTCACAAGGGGTACATTTGCGTACGACTTCTGCGATACCGGTATGATCTGCCCTCTCGCCAAGATGTATACGCTCGGAAGCAGCTTCATTCCTTCGGCCAACCATGCAGGCGGCTTAAGATTCCACGGAATGAGCACCATCCTTTCACAGCTTTATCATGACGGTTATATGGAAGCGACCAGTGTTGAACAGACCTCTGTATTTGAGGCTGCCGAGCAGTTCGCAAGAGTTGAAGGTATCCTTCCGGCTCCCGAAAGCTCGCACGCTATCAGGGCTGCGATCGACGAAGCGATCAAATGCAGGGAGACCGGCGAAGAGAAGACCATCGTATTCGGTCTTACCGGAACAGGCTATTTCGACCTTGTCGCTTACGAGAAATTCAACAATGGCGAAATGTCCGACGAGATACCTACCGACGAACAGATCGCCGCATCAGTTGCAAAACTGCCGAAGGTAGAATAAAAAATGTGAGGTAGACTGCGGTTTGGCTGTATGGCTGGCTGTGGGGCTGGCTGTGGGGCTGGCTGTGGGGCTGGCTGTGGGGCGGTTTGAGCTATGGGCGGTTGGTCTCTGAGGTGAGCTATGGGGACGGGGTCAGTGGGTCATTTTTTTAAAGAAAAAATGACCCACTGACCCCGTCCCCATAGCTCACCTCAGAGACCAACCGCCCATAGCTCAAACCGCCTCTGCAGAAGCGGTCTTGCTCCGCGCAGAAGCGGTCATTTTTTCAAAATTATTTGACGAAAATACCTCTTTCAATAAGCTTCACCTTGCAGTGGACTTTATCTTTGACGGTTCGGGTATGAGCACGGAAGTCTCTTCCATATATTCTCTGTAATCTGTCCGGCGCTCCAGATTATGAGCCTCCATAAGAGGTATCGAAGCAAAGACAAAAACACAGATTATAAGTAAAAAACCAAGCCCTTTCTGCCATTCCTCTGAATACATTGCAAGGTATGAGATAAATATCCCGGTCCAGAACATCATTTCACCCAGATAATTGGGATGTCTTGAATATTTCCACAGCCCTTCTCTGCAGGTCAGCTTGCTTCCGGGATTATTATCGATAAAAACATGCAGTGACTTATCGGCAAAATGCTCCAGGACCACCCCGAGAAGCATCACAAATAACCCGAGCTGTATCATGATGTCTTCGCTTTCATCCTGTATTATATAAAAAGTCCCGATCAATCCGGCGAAAGTGACCAAAGTCGGCATCATCATAAAACCAAAGAAGTTAAGAAGTTCAAACGGTACTTTTTTCAGCTTCTTTCTGAAATTGGCATATCGCCAGTCCTCGTGGCCGAGGCCTTTATACGTTTTTGCCCAGTTAAGGGTTAATCGTACGGACCAGACAAGGACAGCAAACAGGATCAAAATACCGTTCCGATGCCAGGATCCTCCTTTGATCATTGCAATCACAAGCATCACCGGCGGTGCCACGCTCCAGTAAGGGTCATATAACGAAGTGTCGGACACACAAACCGAAACAATATAGATAATGACAGTTGCAAGGACAGTAAAGACCATTTCAGAAACGATCAGGCTGTCTATCATAAAAAACGGAACAAGCGCGATCCCAAAAGCACCTGCATATACAGCTAGGTTTACGATCAGTCCCTTCCGCTTTTCCTTAATGGTATTACCTTTCATCACATTGCCTCCGATATTTTGAGGAAGTTCCTCAGGCTGTCCGAAAACCTTTCCACCCCGGCTCACCGGAGCGTGATCCGGACAGTCTCCCCTTACAGACAATCCCTATTTTACTGTTCTCAGGAAAGCCTGTCAATATCGGTCCTTTATCCAAGCAGCTTTCCGACTACTTCATTGATCACTTTGCCGTCAGCCTTGCCTTTCAGCTCGTTCATCACAGCTTTCATAACCTGGCCCTTGTTTCCGGTGCCGAGTATATCGGCAAATTTCTCCTTTATGATCTTTTCAACCTCTTCGGCAGAAAACATCTTCGGCGCATACTCTTCAAATACCGCCAGTCTTGCGGTATATTCCGCTTTCAACTCGGCGCGCGAATCAGGACAGGTGTCGATCTGTTCCTTTACGCTCTTTATTTCTTTCAGAATGGCCTGATCGGTCATCTCATCGGGGATGTCGTCCCTGCAGCCCGCGTCGATCGCAAGCTTCTTGGTTGCGGACACAAGTGCCGACAGAGCGTCCTTGCGGACCTTGTCGTGATCCTTCATCGCCTGCATCATATCTTTTTGTAATTTTGTAAATTGCATATTGGTCTCTCCTTTATTTCTTTAAATTCTAAATCGCCATATACAGGCAATTTTTATTTTATAGCCATCCCGACAGTGTGTCAATGCCCCTGTCAGCCGGGTAGGAAAGGTTTTCGGACAGTCTCCCGGGGGGGAGAAGAAACATTTATCCGATCAGCGTTTTCTTAGTAAGTTTTGCCTAAAAGACGGCACAAACACGCATAAAATATCATTTAGTTTTTCTTCGTTTTTTCTATGGATTTTCAGAAAATGCAATATTATAATATGACAATGAATTCAGATCCAGCAAAGAAGGAACTGCCGCTTTAAGGTATTTTTCCGTATATAATTATTGCTTAAGGTGTCAAAACCCGCAAAGCAGGTTTCCACATACGGGATAATGATATCAGGCTTGCCTGAAATATCAATATCTTGTATATGGAAATGTCACGAAGTGCTTTTGACACCTTAACCATTATCTAAGATGAGGTAATCAAGGAGGTTACAAATGAGATCATCCGTCAATCAGAAACCGTCCCAGGAGAAGCTTAAGCCCAAGCTTTTCTCGGTTATGAAAAATTACAGTGCCGCCCAGTTCGGCAAAGATGTCGTTGCAGGTATCATCGTAGCGATCATCGCGCTTCCTCTGTCCATCGCGCTTGCGCTTGCATCCGGCGTTGAACCTGAACAGGGTATCTATACCGCGATCATCGCCGGTTTTCTGATCTCCTTCTTCGGGGGCAGCCGCGTGCAGATAGCAGGCCCTACGGCTGCATTTGCGACGATCGTAGCGGGCATCGTTGCGACCGACGGCATGGAAGGCCTTGCTGTAGCCACCATAATCGCAGGCGTCCTGCTGATCCTGATGGGTGTGTTCCGGCTCGGTTCGCTGATCCGCTTCATTCCCTATACAATAACCACCGGCTTTACCGCAGGTATCGCAGTGACCATCCTGATCGGCCAGATCAAGGATTTTCTCGGTCTCTCATTTCCCGAGGGAACCGTGACCATAGAGACTCTTGATAAAATCAAGGCGATCGGCGCAAATATTTCCACTGTAAATGTTCAGGCTCTGATCGTCGGACTCGTCTGTCTTGCGGTCCTGATCGTCTGGCCGTTTATCAACAAAACGATCCCCGGTTCGCTGATCGCGGTCCTGGTCGGCATTTTCATGGTCAAACTCCTTGATATGAAGGTCAATACGATCGGCAACCTGTATACGATCAGCAATTCGCTCCCTTCGTTTAAGCTCCCCGCTTTCAGCCTTGCCATGATCAGAAATGAGCTTGGCAACGGATTTACGATCGCGATCCTCGCCGCCATCGAATCCCTGCTCTCAGCGGTTGTAGCCGATTCCATGATCAACTCGAAGCACCGTTCAAATATGGAGCTTGTCGCTCAGGGTATCGGAAATATCGGTTCCGCGCTCTTCGGAGGCATCCCCGCAACAGGTGCTATCGCCAGAACCGCCGCAAATGTCAAGAACGGAGGCCGCACTCCCGTCGCAGGCATGGTGCATGCCATTGTACTGGTGATCGTTCTCATTGTCCTGATGCCTTATGCGGCTTTCATCCCGATGCCCACGATAGCAGCGATCCTGTTTATCGTTGCCTACAATATGTGCGGCTGGAGAAATTTCCTGAATCTGTGCAAGAAAGCACCCAAGAGCGATATCCTCGTGCTTGTCGCAACCTTCGTCCTGACAGTCGTATTCGACCTGGTCGTAGCTATCGCCGTCGGAATGATAATGGCCTGCGTTCTGTTCATGAAACGTATGAGTGAGGAAGCCGAGATCCACGGCTGGAAATATGCTCTCGATGAAAGCGACAACGATCCCGCAGCCCTTGATCTGCGCGAAATACCTCACGAGGTACGTGTTTACGAGATCACCGGCCCCATGTTCTTTGGCGTCGCCAATCTCATTTCCGGCATCACCGTCAAGGACTTTACAAAGGTCCTGATCATACGTATGCGCGGTGTCCCTGCAATTGATGCCACTGCAATGCAGTCGCTTGAAAGTCTTGTCGATAAATGTAAGGAACAGAATGTTTCAGTCGTGTTCTCACATGTGAATGACCAGCCCCGTCAGGTAATGGAAAAGGACGGCCTTGTCGCAAAAGTCGGCGCAGAAAACTTCTGCCCGCATATTGACGCCGCACTTGCAAGGGCTTCAAAGATACTTGAAGGGTGAACTGGGCGGATTTAGCTATGGGGTTGGCTATGGGCATTCGCTTATCACACAAAAAAGCGGTAAGATCACTTACCGCTCAATTATCGTTCCTGTCTTTCCGTCAATTCCGTCCTTGGCTTTCTCCAGCAGGGTTATTAGCGCTCTCCTGCCGGGTTTCGACTCTGCAAATTCACAGGCAGCCTCAACCTTCGGAAGCATCGATCCCGGAGCGAACTGCCCTTCGGCTGCATATTTACGTGCTTCGTCGACGGTCATATGATCGAGCCATTTTTCATTTTCCTTACGGAAATTGATCGCCACCTTCTCGACAGCCGTCAGGATTATCAGATAATCCGCATCGAGATCACGCGCCATCACAGCACTTGCAAAGTCTTTGTCGATCACTGCGGAAGCACCTTTAAGATGATTGCCGATCTGGGTGACCGGAATCCCTCCGCCTCCGCAGGCGATCACTATCTCCTTATTATCGACCAGCTTACGGATCGCGCTGATCTCCACTATTTCCACCGGCTTTGGTGAAGCTACGACTCTTCTCCAGCCGCGTCCCGCATCCTCTTTCATGATGTATCCGTTCTTCGCGGCAAATTCATCGGCGCGTTCCTTGTCCATAAACCGTCCGATAGGCTTCGAGGGGTTCGCAAATGCAGGATCGTTCGGATCTACTCTCACCTGCGTTACCATTGAAACAACAGGCTTCTCAAAGCCGCGGTTTAGCATTTCCTCACGCATCGCATTCTGCAGGTCGTAACCGATATACGCCTGACTCATCGCGACACATACCGACAGCGGAGTATTATCCTGTGTAGGCTCAATACGGCTGTATTCAAGCATCGCCTGATTGATCATGCCTACCTGTGGACCGTTACCGTGTGATATTACAACATCATGGCCTTCTTCGATAAGGTCAACTATCGCCTTTGCAGTGATCTTGACCGCAGCCATCTGTTCTTTTAATGTATTTCCGAGGGCGTTTCCGCCAAGTGCTATGACTATCCTGCTCATAATCTAACCTCCATGTCGCGACCGCAAGGGAGCGACTCATTTAGGGCAATTCCGTTGCCCTAACCCTCTTTCTTTGTATATTTAGCCAGGATCCTGAAATATACGACCGCTAAACCTATCGCCCAGAAAGGAGTTAAAATTATGGAGATCAGAAATCCCGGTGAATTCTGCTTAAGGAAAAGCAGTGGAAGACCCAGGATTTCAAATATGACGGCACCGATAAACCAGAGATTTGAAACTGCTCTGTTATAGCCCTTTACGTCACTGACCTTCGGTGGTTTTACGCCTGTAAAGAACCCTGCGGCGTTCTGCGATCTTCGCGTAATGATCCCGACCACGACCAGAACAAGCGCGCAAACACTCCAAATTATAAAGCCAACTATCATATGTCTCCTTTCCGGGACCGGTAACCCATGAAACTACGAAACATTATTTACAGTCAGGTCTTACGTACACCATAAAAAAGGGGATCTGAAATGTTACAAAACACCGTCTGCACTCATGAATACCGTCTGTACCCATGAATACCGTCTTCCATACAACAATATCCGGAATTCTCATATATTAGGATCACAACAGTTTTCTAAGAGTTCCTCTCTCTTCCAGCATCTTCAGGGTAGCTGCGGGATCCTTCACCTTGGCAAGGAAGATCATCGCGGCAATTATATAGGGCTTAAAGCTGGCCTGCTTGTAAAGAGGCGTGCGGTATCTGTCAAATACGCTTGCAGCTACCTCTCCGGCTTCGCAGCTCACATCTGTGATATCGGCAGGCAGGCAGTGCAGATACATCGCCTGACCATGGTTTCCGTCAGCATTGCCGATCGGTGAACGCCATGCGTCAGAGCCGTCACCCGTCAGCTTCATAAGCTCCTCGGTGCACTCCCAGTCCTTATGTTCGGCGTTCTGGGCAAGCAGCCTCTTCTCGAGTGCTTTGATACCGTCGAAATCGCCGTTTCCGTACAATTCGGTTCTCTCTTCCATTGCGGCAAAGGGTGCCCAGCTCTTGGGATAAACTATATCCGCACCCTTGAAGGCCTCCGCCATGCTGTTAACTTTCGTAAATGAACCGCCCGATGCAGCCGCATTCTTACGAGCCACTTCCTCTACCTCGGGCATTATCTCGTATCCTTCGGGATGAGCCAGAACCACATCCATACCAAGACGTGTGAACAGGCCGATCACGCCCTGAGGAACCGAAAGGGGTTTGCCGTAGGAAGGCGAATAAGCCCAGGTCATCGCAACCTTCTTGCCCTTGAGCTTTTCGGCACCACCGAATTCGTGGATACAATGCAGCAGATCCGCGCAGCACTGTGTCGGATGATCGATGTCGCACTGGAGATTGACAAGCGTCGGCCTCTGCTCAAGAACACCGTCCTTATTGCCCTGCTGTACAGCTTCGGAAACGGCATGCATATATGCGTTACCCTTTCCGATGTACATATCGTCGCGGATACCGATAACATCAGCCATAAAGCTGATCATATTGGCTGTTTCCCTGACCGTCTCGCCGTGTGCGATCTGGGATTTGCCCTCATCAAGATCCTGAACCTCAAGCCCGAGCAGGTTGCAGGCTGATGCAAATGAAAACCTTGTTCTTGTCGAATTATCACGGAACAGCGAAATTCCGAGCCCGCTGTCGAAAATCTTTGTGGAAATGTTGCGCTCACGCAGGTTCCTTAACGCGTCAGCAACCGTAAAAAGTGCCTTGAGCTCATCATCCGATTTCTCCCAGGTAAGGAAAAAATCATTGTTGTACATATCTGAGAAATTCAGTTTTTTTAATGTATCAAGGTAGTACTGGAGATTGTTTGTATCCATATTCAGATTCCTTTCGCTGTTTCTTGTATTTTTCCCTGATCCGGAGCTCTGCTCTTCTGCGTCCGGAACTTTTACTTCTTTAGAGGCTCCACCTTCACACTGCTTTACAACTGACCGCATTCTCCCTTACGTGAAGGTATCAGGATCCGCTATATTGAACTAACGGAGGCTGCGGATGAAGTGTCAGCTTTTTACTCGTAATTCATCCCTGCTCCACATACATCTGCGGCAGTCCTGCATAAACGGCTGCACATGTTACCAGATCCTGCTTCCAGGTATGCTCATTCGGGAAATGAGCCTGTGACTCGGCGCCGGGGCCAAATCCGATACAGGGTATCCCGTTCCTGCCCATGATCGCAACACCGTTGGTCGAGAAAGTCCATTTGTCGGTCAAAGGACGCGCCTTGCGCATTTCGATCGTCTCTTCCGCGCCGATCCTTTCTTCGCCGTAGCAGCCCTTATATGAAGCTTCAAGCGCTTTGGTGATCTTATGATCCTTCGGTATTACCCAGGTCGGGAAATAACATTCGATCGGATAAACAAGTCCCGTATATGAAGGCCGGTCGTAATTGTACATTGAAACCGTAACATCCTTGGCATATTTCTTTACCGCGGGCAGCTGTCTGATCTCTTCAAGACAGCTCTCCCAGGTCTCTCCGGCGGTCATTCTGCGGTCAAGCGAAACCGAGCACGAATCCGCAACCGCACAGCGGCTCGGTGACGTAAAGAAGATCTCCGAGGCTGTGATCGTGCCTCTCCCCAGGAAATTAGCCTCTTCCCACTGGGGATTGTATTTCTGGTCCAGCATCTTCACAAGACCCTTGATCCCGGTTGAATCCGCTGCATCATTTTCATTGAGTGAACGAACGTCCTGCAGGATATCGGCCATTTTGAAAATAGCGTTATCGCCGCGCTCCGGAGCTGAACCGTGGCAGGAAACGCCGACCACATCAACCCTGATCTCCATACGTCCGCGGTGGCCTCTGTAAATACCACCGTCAGTAGGCTCGGTAGAAACAACAAATTCCGGCCTTACCTTGTCTTCGCGGATGATATACTGCCAGCACAGACCGTCGCAGTCCTCTTCCTGAACGGAGCCGACTACCATGACCTTGATATCATCGGGGATCAGACCGAGATCCTTCATGATCTTTGCGCCGTATACGCTTGAAACAATGCCTCCGAGCTGATCGGAAGTTCCTCTTCCGCCGATATCAGTCTCAGTCTCATATCCCTCATAAGGGTCGAATTTCCACAGATCGCGGTATCCTATACCTACCGTATCGATATGCGCGTCAAATGCAATGATGCGGCTTCCGCTTCCCATATAACCGATAACATTGCCCTGCGGATCGAATCCGACTTCGTCAAAGCCGACCGCGCGCATCTCCTGAGCGATCCTTTCCGCATGTCCCTTCTCGGTGCAGCTCTCTCCGGGGATCTTTACAAGCTCCCGCAAGAACTTAGTCATCTCTTTTTCATAACCTGCAGCTGCTGCCTTGATCTTCTCAAAATCCATAAGTAAACGCCTCCTCACCTGATAATTAGAGTCCTGTAATGATTTTCACAACAAGAGCCTGATTCCCGCTCAACTTCACAATAATTATATCCCCAAAAAGTTTGTATGTAAATAAAATTTATTTTTCCCGGTATCTGCCTCTCACCTCAGTATCTCATCGATCGTGGATACCGTGCTGAAGGTTCCCTTGCTGTTGGCTATGATCTCCTTCATTTTCGGAAGTTCAAAATAGTTGACATAGCAGATAAGGGTCTTGTTCTCTCCGGCGATCGCGCCGCGCGAATCCATCATCGTGCAGGTCTTGTTGAGCTCCTCTTTTATGGCCTGGATCAGCTCGTTCGGCGTTTTGGTAATGATCGTGACCTGTTTGATCGCTTCAAAATGGTCCGTCAGATGGTTGATGATCGAAGTCGCGACAACATATACGAGAAGGCTCATCAGTGCCGCGCTCTGGTTGATCAGGAAGAAAACGGCTATATACACGCATGCATTAAAAGCGATAAGAATATAGGTCATACTGAAATTCTTGCCGGTTTTGTCGGAAATCTTTTTCAGGACGATATTGGCGAATATCTCGGAACCGTCGATACATCCGCCGTTGCGCAGGATGAGCGCAAGCCCCGCCCCGAGTATCGCGCCGCCGAACACGACCGCAAGGAAATGCTCTGTGTCAATCTCAACATGTATCTCTTCGAACAGTTCAAGCCCGACCGTATAAACTACAGATCCGAGGATCATT
>JAILIQ010000017.1 GCA_024695205.1 Lachnospiraceae bacterium | reverse complement strand
GTAACCGGGCTGTCCTCAACATCCGAGGTTGCCAATATCCCGAAAAACAGGCGGAATGAATATCTTCGAACCTTGAAAGGACACGGATTAACGATAAAGCAAGTTGCAAGGCTGATGGATATTTCCGAAACAACGGTAAAGAGGCTCTGTAAAATGGACCACTGACTCCGTCCCCCTAGCTCATAAAATGCTTGCCGTAATTGTTCCAAAAATACTCATACTCGTCATTATTGGCAAATATAAAGGCATGGTAAGCATTTATCCGGTCTTTTTTCAGTCTTAAAAGATACCCGGGCTGGTATGGCGCACAAAACTTTCTACTTTTGTAGACGACGATCAGCGGAACATCAAAGAATCCCTGTATTTCCTGCTTCCTTTTGGTAATATCAGTGTTTTGGCCTGTCTTTCCGCCATTTTCCTCACTTACGTCTTCTATAAATCTTAACGGTATCTTCACCAGTTCCGTCATGAAATATTCGGAAATATCCGGCATTGTCCGGTTAAATGAGCTCAGATAGGTACGCACCCACTCCTCTCCCATACCTGCAGATGCATACGCTGCTGCCGAAACGATCGACGGGGAAAACACCGGAAGCATGACTTTTCTGCCATATACCAGCTTCTTTACAGTCTCCGGAGACAGAAAGAATTCTTCGGCAATCTCAAATATCGACTGTCCCGCCGAATATCGGCTGCAGATTAGTGCATTACGCTTGTTAAGCTTCTCTCTGTATCCGGAGGCCTCTCCCCAGCCTTTCGGCTTTTCTGTTTTAGGAACATAGATCACCCTTCCTTCCGCGTACTTCTGTACTTGTGCCAGAAGCTCGGCCGGAAGGATGTCCTTTGCATTTTCATACTTCATGTCAGATCCTACTTTTTCTGCGAAAAACCGGTTTCAAAATATCTGCCGGTATCACGCATTTTCGTTTCCGATCCTGAATAACCGTTCTTCCAGTTCGTTGATCGATCTTGTGATCGATTCACAGGATTCAATGTCGTCGATCGATGCATGCCATCTCAGGGTTGCGATACCCTTAAAATAAGCCATGCACAGGAATCGCTCCCTGAAATCGGGGATCTCAATATTTCTCTTTTTTGCATATTCATAAAGCTTTTCCGGTACCAGAAGATAGGGTTTGTTAAGGTCAAGGATCGCAAAATCCATCAGAAAGTCCATGATCCCGGCCCTTCCCCAGTCGGCACAATAGGTCTTTCCCGCATCATCGACTATCATGTTGCGGAAAAAAGTATTATTGTTGGCAAGGAATCGTCTCCCCTCACAGAAAGGAGCGTATTTCAGGGCCTTTTCGACAATGTCGTAATAATAATCCTCCTTAAGGAATGTCGTCCCGAACATTTGCTTCCAGTTCTTCCAGTATCCGTCTTCGGGCTCGTTTACCAGCTCATCCTTAATAAAATCCTCCAGCGTATCGTACGGAGCCTTATTGTTCCCGTCAAATTCTCCGTAGCCCGTTTCCGAAGAAATATCCGTAGCCGCGATCTCAAAGATCATATCGAAGAAATTCTCATAGCATTTCTCAAACTCCTCGGGAGTAAGCTCGTTTGCGTTTCTTCCCTTTGGACTCATTTCAATCCTTTCGCCGGTCAGATTTCTGATAAAAATATCTCTGTTCATAATGTTATCCTCTTCTTTCTTTATCTGTCTTTCAAAATGTGTTGTTGTGTAAAGCGCTTTGACATTTTGTATCATAACAGCCTTGAAAGACTTTTTATATAGCAAGAATGATTATAACGATATTTACCTTTTCTGACATTTTCCAATCCTTACCTGACCTTTTCCGGTTCAAAATGAACCATTGACCCCGTCCCCATAGCTCAAAACAGGCCGCACCGGCGACCCGGTTCGAAAATGAGCTACTGACTCCGTCCCCATAGCTCATATTGAGGGTCGATCCATGACTGCTGGGGCACATCGTGTACCCTGTCCGTGGGCAGGTAGTTTCCTATCAGGAACGGAGAGGCGGGATCGTGCAGTCTGTGCTGTGCCGCCACCTTTTCGGGCTCGGCATTGGCGTAGCAGTACCGGCACAAATGCATACAGGTATTATATGCGCCTATGTCGCAGGAAAGATAACATGCACACTCAGCTCTGGCGCCTTTCTTCTTCGGAACTGTAAGCTTTTTCCCTATTGCATTCTCGTAGTCGCTTATCTTCATGCATCCGCTGCAGTCGGCTCCGAATTCGGCAAGTTCGTCCCCTTCCGCGCACGGTTTTACTGTCATCCCGCATTCTGCCGCGATCTTTATGATCTCTTTTCCAAGAAATAACCTGTCAGCTTTGGCCACTTCCCGGGCTTCCGGAAAATTTCTCCTTACTTTTTGATACAGATCGATAAAACTGATCACGACCGTTTTGGTATATCCGGTAAGCGCCCGTGCTATCTGCCCGAATGCGTGCAGATGATATTCCAAAGTATATTTTTCGGAAATAAAGATCGGATCGTACCGCCAGCCCACAGAATCGATACCCACCATTTCCGACAAAGCCTTAATATCATCTATCAGACGGTGTTTGTCGGGAACTCCCGGCTCGATATCACGCCCGTAGGGAGTCAGCGTCACGAACCAGTACTGTCCGAAATCCCTTAAAAGCTCCATATGCGGAAACATCGGTGCCGGATTTTTGGTGCAGAAGCCTATCACGTCAACAACCGCAGGATCCAGTCTGTAACGGCTCACCTGACTCTGATCGTAGGGGTTACGCACACAGACAAAGCCTTCTTTGAGCCTGTTTGCGAACCACTCGGCGTAAAATGCCGGGATATCTGTCCTTTGTCCGGTATTAATGATCATCCGCTACCCTTTCATAATCTATCAGTGTCATGGCCTCATTTACCGGTTTTTCCTCACCGACCCTCACAAAGCCGCATTTTTCGTACAAATGACAATTTCCTTGCTCCTGCAGGATGGTCTCAAGTTTCCAGCATTTTACCCCGGGCAGCAGCTCAAATGCTTTCATGATCGCGGTATATCCTATTCCCCGGTTCTGAAACTGCGGCAGAACAAAGAGCGGACTGATATATGCCACTCTTTTCTCATTTGCGTCATTGTGACCTATATTGATCGCTCCGACCCTTGCTCCGTCCTTCATGATAAAGTAGTAAGTGCGATTTGGAACATCAAACCTCTTTTTTATCCTTTCGACAGGCTCGATCGCAGGGGAGCCGGCATCATGATATTTCTCATACAGGGGCATGAAGCTTTCCACCTGCATCCTGTGCAGCTCGGGTATCTCCTCTTCCCGCACTTCAACAAGCTTCACCCTTCTCATAAGTTCCCTTTTACTGCGGTCGGGAAGTCCGAAATGTTCCTTGATCATTTCCGCGGCAGTACGGGCTTCAAGCCCTGTATTATCGATCTTAATGTAGTTCTCAAATGTGATCTCACCGTCCCTGCTTTCCAGGCGGTAATGTGAATCCTCATATTTCAGCCTGTCATCGGAAATGTCAATATCCCTTTTGGAAGCTTTATTGTTCAGACGATTTTCCGTTCTGTTACGCTTAAGCCTTTCCGCCTGATCGGCCACAAGCTCGACATAATATATGTTCCCGCCCGTAGCTTTGAATTTATCGGCAAGATCATTGATATATTCCCATTCCGAAGGGAAATCAAATGCCATCATGTAGGTAAAGATCATTCCCTGATAATCCGTCTTTAAGAATTCTTCGATAATCTCTTCTCTAAGCCGGGAAATAAGATTGCCCTGAAAACCTCCGAATATTTCGAGAACCGGTTCGATCATCATGTGATTGTGAAAAAGCCTGAAATCGGTTATCTTCATGAGCTCCTGTCCGACGGTCATTTTCCCGACGGCCCCCGCTCCGAGGATCAGCATCAGATCCATACTTCATTCCCTCCCATATCATTATTCAACAACCCGGTCATTTGAAAAGACGATCAGCGGGATCAGCATCTCATCCTCTGTAAGACTCCCGTGCATCGACAGCCAGCATTCCTCGGTAAAATAGATCGAAAGATCCGATGTGGCGATCGCAAGATAATCTCCGAGCATCCCCCTGAATTCCTTATGCGGCGTTTGGGTTCCCATGAGCTTTCTTTCGATAACCTCTTCCATAGGCATCAAAATGAACCGGTCCCCGAACAGGCGGTTAAACTCACTCACGAAGAATTCTTTCTTATCTTCCTTTACAAAGAAGTTCAGCGCACGGGGTTCGAGTGAGGGCCAATGTACCAGGCATTCGCACAATTGCGGGTAATCTTTGAACATTACCGACTCGGTATCAATATGCCCGTGATCTGCAGTGATGATAAAGAGCGTATCTTCAAGTTCTTCGGCAAGTCCGGAAACAACTTCTTCCATATGTGCCATTGCGTCAAGCACGATCTGTGTCCCGCCACCGTTCCTGTGAAGCAGCCCGTCCGGCTGATTCCAGTAAGCATAGATATATTTTGATCCGGATTCATCGCACCGGAGCCGGATCTCACGGCATATATCATCGATCGAAGCAAGTTCCCGGTTCGCAAACGGTGCTATAAGATAAGCCTTCTTCCCGGCCCTGTTCAGCCTGTCAACAATGTTGTCATACGGCGTCACCGTCCCTGCCACGTTATAATCGGCGGCGGGCTTTTCGGTTAACTGCTCCTGATTCAGGAATAACGTGACATTTTTATCTATCGAAGGATAATAGCAGTCCCATCCGAGCCAGCAGTGTTCGCAGGGCTGAAGCCCCGACATAACGGAAGTGGTCGCAGCCGTCGTCGTCGATAAGAATACCGAATTATATACTCCCGTAAGATGGCTGTAAAAAGCGCCATTTTCCTTTAAATGCCGCTCCATTATCTTAATGCCCATTCCGTCCAGAAGCAGCAGCACGACGTTTTTATGATCCTTCTCAAGGTATTTATCAATCAAAGGCAGCGTATTTCCGACCGTATCCAGCCCGTATTTCCTGAAGATCGAATTCGGCAGATTTGCTATGCAGTTATTGTAATCCGGCCTAATCAGCCGGTTTTCGGCAAACAACGCATCAATGCTGTTTTGTATATTCATATCCACTCCATCTCTTTTGAGCCATGGGGACGGGGTCAATGGCTCATTTTTTCACTTTTCATTGTTTTCAGCCCATCGTCCGGCCCGCCGGTCCAGATAATATACAAAATTGAACCGGATCTCATGCCTCTCTATGTCCTGATTCGTATAGCAACACTTGTCAAACCCGAGAAGTTCAAATCCCTGACTGCGGTAAAATGCAATGGCACGAACATTGCAGGACTGCGTTTCAAGTATGATGGCTCTGCGGCCCTGTGCTTTTGCGATCTCCTTTGCCTTATTCATAAGCGCCGTTCCGATACCCTGTCTGTGCAGGGAATCATGCACCCAGAGTTCGGTTACCATCAGCCTGTTGCTCCATTCCTCGGGACAGACTTCAATGCACGCCATCATGGTCTTTTTCCCGTTTTCCTCTGTATATATACCGTAAGCCTCGGCATTTTCCCAGTGATCCTGGTACAGCCCGTCCGGAAAATCATATTCTTCCGGTGTATGTGTCACCGGTTTTTCAAACTTCTTTCTGACCATCCGGGCGCCAAAAGCTTCGTCACTCTCCGATATCTCCAGATCATAATATTCTTCGGTTGTATATTTCATCAGTATCGGCGTGCCCTTCCACTCCTCTTTTGGCAGTGCCACTATGAACCCCGGGGACGAAGTCAACGGTTCATTTTTCAAGCTCATATTCATATACTTCCTTTCTGTTATTCAAAATCTGCTGTATTTATAGCCTCATTATACGGGAGAGGAGATCACCAAAGATCTCTGAACCCCTGTGAGACTGGTCGGAAAGATTTCCGGCCAGTCTCCCGTAACTGGTTACCGGTCAGTCTCCCGTGGCTTAAAATTCACACTTGCTGCCGCCGCAAGATTCGCCGCAGCTGTTTCCGGCTGCATCGCTTCTTCAAGCGGCATATTCTTCGGTGTTACAGGACAGATCCGGTCGATCCCTTCGATACATACATCGTCAGCCACACTTCCGCAGAATGCGACGACAGGCTTGCCATATCTTTTTGCGGTTCTGACGATCCCTGAGATAACCTTTCCCTTCGAAGTCTGGCTGTCGATCCGGCCTTCACCTGTGACAACACAGTCCGCATCCCTGATCTCGTCTTCTAGTCCAAGACAGGATATGACTATGTCTATCCCCGGTCTTAAGTCCGCTCCCAAATATGATCTTAAGGCAAATCCCATGCCTCCGGCAGCTCCCGAGCCCGGAAAATCCATATCCGATCCGGGTATCAGTTCCCGGGTCTTCTTCGCATATGCCGACAGCCACCCGTCCATCTGCCTGATATCATCGGGGTCCGCGCCTTTCTGAGGTGCAAATATCGCAGAACACCCCTGCTCTCCGCACAACGGAATGTCCACATCACAAACAACGGTAAAGCGGCAGTCCTTAAGAGGGCCGGCCGCACCCGCCAGATCGATCGAAGCAAGATCCTTCAGTCCATTTGCGTTTGGAGTGACACATTTACCGTTCATATCGTAAAATCCGAACCCGAGGGCGTTCAGCATACCGATCCCGCCGTCATTTGTGGCACTCCCGCCGATACCGATAATAAATTCCTCCGTTCCCCGCTTTAACGCGTCAAGTATCAGTTCTCCGACCCCGTAAGTTGTGGCAGCTTTAGGATCTTTCTTTCCCTTAACGAGTGTCAGTCCCGCTGCCGCAGCCATTTCGATGACTGCAAGCTTCTTTTCCGGATTAAAACCATATTGTGCCCTTACCTTTTCAAACTGGGGGCCGGTAACTTCAACTGCGATCATCTCCGTATCAAAATGGTCTTTTAACGCCTCAAGTATCCCCTCACCTCCGTCGGATATCGGAAATACTTTTACTTCGGCATCGGGCCTTTCCTTAAGGATCCCGTTTTTTATCGCTTCGCCCGCTTTCGCGGATGAGAGACAGCCTTTAAACGAATCTGTTGCGACAACTATTTTCAAGAATCCGTTTTCCTCCTGTAATGACTTATACACGCGCGATCATCTTCTCCGGCTAAACAACGGTCGAAACATGCTTGACCACCTGCTTCGGCCAAATGACTATCAGCTCATCATTTCACCCAGAACTGCCTTATCGCCTCTTTCAGTTCTTCCATATGTCCGTTGAAGCAGTGATCGGCTCCGACTACCGGAACCAGTTTCGCATTGTTATATAGTTTGAGCGCTTTCTGCGCATATTCAAACGGCACCGTCTCATCTTCGTCTCCATGAACGATCAGCACCTGCCCCTCATAGCGCTCGATCTCGTCCTCTACATGGATCGTCTGGGCCACACGGACGTAATCTCCGTCAAGCTCCAGATCCCAACCGTACAGGGTCTCGGGGATATGTTTGGGATCGAAATCCATGCCTAGCAGATTACCTTCCCTTGCGCCATCCGGTATCATCCACGCCGGAGACAGCGGCAGTATAGCCTTGAATTCATCCGGACACATGCCGCCGACCAGCATTGTAAGCAGTCCACCCTGGGAGTGCCCGCTCAGATAGAGGTCGGTCACAAAGTCCAGAGATCTTGCGTATTTCACCACCGCCAGCGCATTTGTCACCCATTTATACAGTGTGTGTTTTCTAAACTCACCGTCGCTTCCGCCATGCCCGTACATTTCCGCGCGCAATACAGCCACGCCGGCCTCATTCATAGCTTCCTGCGCCGCTATAATGTGATCTTCCTCCATATGACCCGTAAATCCGTGGATCAAAATGCACAGCGGGCATTTCTCCGCACCTTCGGGCATATCCAGTTTCGCATGCAGTTTTACTCCGTCGCAGTCAATGTAAAATTCCTTCATTATCCTTCTCCTTTCTCTACCGGACGATCGATCCGGTATCCAATACGATCCTCTTATTTTGGATTTCCTTAACTAACCGCTTATTTTTATCCATTCTCCAACAGCTCTACGGCTTCTTCAAATGATACTGCTTCGACCAGCTCCTCCCATACATCCTCATTGTAATACCGGTAAGCGGTTTCGCCGGTCATGTAGTCGTTGTCAAACGTCGAGTTGGTCCCTTCGGGGATGATCACCTCAAAGCCTCTCTCAAAAGCGGATTTTACCGTGCAGTCGATACAGTAGTTTGTCTGCAGACCGATTATCATCAAACGTTTATCCTTCTGCTGTTCCATATATTCCTTAAAATCTTTGTTACCGAAACAGCTGTTGATCGTTTTTACGAAGACCTTTTCTCCCTCTTTGGGCGCCACACGGTCATCGATCTCAAACTCCTCGTCTCCCGAAGTCATGCCGCTTTCCGGTCCGGCATCATGCTGAACGTAGATAACTTCAACATTATTCTTCCGTGCCGCATCGATCAGTCTTACGGTCCTGTCAATAAACGTATCGAACGCATACAGTTCATCATCAACCAGGCCTTTCTGCATATCAACAACCAATAAGATCATAATAATGTTCCTCCTGTAAATAAATCTGCCCGTACACTGTCTGCCTGATCTCCTGCAATATATCCGATGATATCGGCAGGTTCTTCAGCCACCGAAAATCCATTCATAGATTCACGCGGAGCCGGGAGCCATGGGGACGGAGTCAGTAGCTCATTCCGGCTATCGCTTGTAAAATGAGCTACTGACCCCGTCCCCCAGGCTCATTTTTATATACCAGCATACCGTTGCCGTAGGGATCGTCTTCGGCCCCGAATTCCTCATTTACGAACAGATATCCGGCTTTTTCAAGCACTCTTGCCGATGCTGTGTTCCCGTGGACAACCCGGCCGTAGCTTACCGTTGCACCGAATTTAGCAAATGAGAACTCCGTCATGGCTTTGAGTGCTTCGGTAGCAAGCCCTCTGCCGCTGTATTTGTCGCATATCTGATAACCGATCTCAACCGCCCCGGGTTCTCCTTCGACTTCACTTACCCCGGTATCGCCAATAAGCTCCCCTGTCTCCTTTAACTCGATCGCAAGCACAAAAGGTAATTGATCTTTTTCAACACAGTCCGCGAAAAACTCAATTGCCCCTTTTGCTTCGTCCAGATCGGCGTAGCTTTCGTTCGGAAACCATTTTTTCACTTTTTCTTCCGCATGGTTTTCATATAATCGGACCGCATCCTCCGGCTCAAGCTTTCTTACGAGAAGATGCTCTGTTTCAAAGAATATCTTCATATCCGGCTGTCTCCTTTAACTTTCATAACATGGCAAAGAAATCGTCCCTTTTGTTATTATACAATAGATTCTTTGTTTAACAAACCTTAAATACTGTTATCTTATGAAAAAGCAACATAATACAACAGTATATCATTAATAATACAAAGACTCCTGTGATAACATACTCTTACGGATATTTAAGCAGGTTGCCGGATCGTTAAATAAGCCGGTCAGTCAGCATCTGTACAGAAGGAGGAAACGAATGAAAAGTCAGAATGATACGTATTTACTGTCAAACGGAGTAGAGGTTCCCTGTATCGGTTTCGGAATGTGGCAGACTCCGGACAGCCGGGCGGGTGTTAATGCCGTAAAAAGTGCCATCAATGCCGGTTATACACACATAGATACCGCACAGGCATATGGAAATGAGGAATGTGTAAAGCTTGCCATCGATGAACTCGGTGCCGACAGGAAAAAGCTTGCCGAAAAGTACGGAAAAAGCATTGCACAGATATGTAAGAGAATCTTAAAGTATTTGATTTTGAACTTGAAGAGGACGATGTCAGAAAGATCGCAGATCTTACATGATGTGTAGGTCTGTCCGGAAATCCTGACACGATGCCGTTTTAATATCGCGATTTATTACTGCCGTCAGAGCTTTCTCCGATGGCAGTTTTTGTGCGATAAGCGAATGCCCTTGACGCAAGCTTGCTTGTATGTCAAGGGCTGAGCGAACAGTCATCGAGCGGACTATGTGCGCGAGATGACCCATCGGATCGAGTAGGCGTCAGCCTGCCCGATTCAATTATTCTCTCCGTATTTCAAACACATTTCTTCCATCCCGAATTCCTTCAGTCCCGTATCATCAAATCCGACAGACTCATACAATCCTTTTGCCACGCTGTTTCCCGGCGCAACACCGGTATAGATCTCATCGGGATCAAATTTATCTTTTATAAATGCGAGCCCAAGTCTGAGCGCCTGCCGCCCATATCCTCTGTTCTGATATCTCCGGTCGATCATGAATTTCCAAAGCGTATAATAATGCTTCGCCTCATAATAACCCATCATGATAAAGCCCACGGGGGTTTCGTCCTCATACACGCCGAAAGGCCAGGCCGTCTCTGAGTAAACATAGGCCTGCGCCAGTGATTCCGCATTTGTCGAGACAAAAGGCTCCTGCGCCTCATTTACCCGAAGGGCCAGTATTTCATCCAGATTTTCTTTGGTAATCGGCTTCAGACTGATCATGCATTCTCTCCTGTGATAATGTGACAAAAAGAACCGTCCCCTTTGTCACACAGTGCCTTCCATTCGTCATAAGTGATCAGGCAGGTATACTCTCCCGATGTTATCCCCGTTCCGGGATATGTACGTGTTCCTTTATCGTCAACGCATTTCATTCCGATCCTGCGCATTACTCCAAATGAAGCAGGATTGTTGACATCACACTGCGCATATACTTTATCGATCTCCAGCTTTTCAAATGCAAAATGCAATAGTGC
>JAILIQ010000367.1 GCA_024695205.1 Lachnospiraceae bacterium | reverse complement strand
TGTGAAATCCAAATCCCTCAAGAACATCTTTGGTCATACGGTATATCTCACGATCGGTCTCTTCTTCGGGAAGATCGTCCTTTAATCTCCCTTTTTCGCCGTACAGATCAAAAAAGGCTGTTTCCGGTTCAATTATCAGGCTGTAAGCCGAGATATGTTCCGGGTTAAGGCTCCCAACCGTTTCCAGGGTCTTTTTAAAGCGCGAAACCGACTGGCCGGGCAGGCCGCTCATCAGATCGATATTTATGTTGTTAAATCCCGCCTCGCGCGCCAGATCGAAAGAAACAAGAAATTCCCTGAATGTATGTATCCTTCCGAGGAGCTTCAGTTCATCGTCATCGGCGGACTGCAGGCCGATGCTGAGCCTGTTTACGCCGAAACTTCTGTAGAGTTCAAGTTTTTCCCTGTCAAGGGTTCCGGGATTGCATTCAACCGTAAATTCGGCCACGTTTTTTATCATGGGCGCTATAGCGCCAAGCAGAGCTTCCGTCTGCCTGATATCAAGTATCGAAGGCGTACCTCCGCCGATAAAGACCGTATCGAATCCCGACACAGTTTTAAGGAGCCCGGAATAACTTCCAAGCTCCTTTACAAGCGCATCGATATATCTTTTTTTCATTCCGTCGTCCGCAGCAAATGACAAAAAGTCACAATAAAGACATTTGCGGACGCAGAACGGTATATGTACATATAACTCCATACCGGTCTCCATAAATACAGCCATTGGCAGCGATCAGTCAGTCATTGCTTCATTTGGAATAATCGACAAATGAAATATTCAGATCCACATTTCCGGATATACCCGGTATCGAACCCTTCTCCGAATACTGAAGCATCTGAAAATCGTAAGGGAATGTGATCGTAGGATTGTATACGGCATACCATTTGTCGATATCCTTAAGCTTTGTCAGATCGATCCCCATTACCATGTATTTCGTATTGGCATAGATCATCGGTTTATATCCCGCCTCTGTGATCCTTTCACAGAATGTCCTTGCAACAGCGGTCCTTGTTTCCATATTGAGCGAATTGGCCCGCGCGTCGTAAGTAGTTACCCTTTCGGTGTCGAAAATAACAGGATATTCCACGTTATATCCGCTGATCGACCTGAGAACGAAGGCGGCTTCATCAGCTGCTTCCTTTTCATTTACAGCCTGTGAAAAGAAATAAACACCGACCTTGATCCCGTTATCCGTAGCCCCTTTCATGTTCGCGTTAAAATAAGGATCTGTTTCGAGAGTACCTTCATTCATCCCGCGAAAGCCCATTCTTACGATCGCAAATTCAACTCCGGCTTCGGCTACCTTTTTCCAGTTGATATTTCCCTGATACTTTGAGACATCAATACCTCTTATCGAGGTTTTGATACCGTCCGCATCGGAATAATACCAGTTGTTTGCATCCTCGGTATTCAGTCTGTTCCAGTCATAAGTACATTCCGGGATATCGGGATCAAGCGCAACAAAGAAACGTTCTCCGGCATTTCCGAAGGTCGTGATATACCTCTCGGGAAATTCAGAGGCAGGTCTTATATAGCCTGCAAGTTCCGGATCCTCCTGATTGGGCGGAACGATCGCACCGAATTTCGGATCGGCAACCGCAAGCGCTCCGTTTTCGATCTTCAGGCGTCCGCTTAAGCCGCCCAGATACAGATCCTCACCGAGCCTGACCTTTGTTTTCCAGCTGATTCCCTCACCGTCTATCGTAAGCACAAAATCCCGATCGATTTCGGGGATCACATGTTCATTGTAGGCGATGTCATTGTAATAACCCTCGCTGATCGCAAATTTATATACATCTTTTTCGGTCGAGAGCGTATATACGATCGGCGCATCCTCAAATACGCTCAATTCCTCGCTCTCGGAAACCACGGTACCGGACTTGATGAGTCCTGCGAGATCATTGGTCGCATAGCTCCTGAAATCCCTGCATCCGACCAGCCTGATAAACGACGGGATATTCTCGGCGATCCTGCTGTTATATTCCGTAAATACGACCATATTCTCACCGTCGATCGCGGTCAGCTTCGGAACAAGAGCTTTCAGGTCTCCGGTAAGATCATACCCCTGGGCAAGCGTGTATCTTTCGGTCCCGTTATCGATCAGAACCGCCTTGCGGTAACCCATTTCATCCTGCAGATACTCGTTCTTGTACGCAACACTCACCTTATCGGCCGTAAATACCAGGTATTCAAGACCGTCGATCTTTTTTATATCTGCGGTAAACGGTGCTATGGCTTCCTTATCGAGAGAACTGATCTTCTCCGTAAGATCCTCCGCATATTTTACGGTAGGTTCCGGAGTCGGTACGGTGCTTACGACAGCCTCATTACTGACCGGTGCGTCATTGTCTTCCGATTCAGGCAATCCCGTCCTTCCGGTCAGACTGCCCGAATGAATGATCAGCAGCATGGCAACAACAACGATCATCAGCAGTTCTGCCAATGCAAAGCACATCCAGAACGTTGCCAGTTTATTCTTCTTTTTCTCGCTCTCCGCCACCCGTATCAGATCATCGATCTCGTTTTCTTTCTTCTTCAACCTCTCCAACAGTTCGTCGGCTTCCTGTCGTTTATCTTCAAGCAGAGCGTTCTTGTCCTCCGCTTCACCCAGAAGAACCCCGACATAGTCGCGTGCTGCCTGAAGCTCGTCAGTCCGCGTCTGTTTACGTTCTTTATCGGCCTCATAAGCCTTCTCAAGTTCTTCGTTCATACGTTCCTTTCATAAAAACACCGGCATGTTTTCCATGCTCTCATTTTTTACGATAATGAATACGCTCCCGGCGTCGTTACTGTGCCTGGGAAGAAACCGAATTTGAAATAAGTGCGTCCGCGATATCCTGATTAAACCATTTAAGCGTTTTTCTGTTCAGGATACCGAAATTCTCACCGTTGCTGGTATACAGTCCGTTATCCCACCACATGCATTTAATGCCGTATTTGTTCATAAGCGACATGTAGTCGGTGATCCATCTGATAACATCATCGGGGTTTTTCTTGTTGACACTTCCGAATTCCGTGATGATTACAGGTATACCTGCAAGAATGAATTTTGTATTCAGTGCCGACGCAAGGGTCTTTATTTCCGATACCTGTGATGAATCCCAGTTCGAATACCCGCCTTCGGCGTCATAGGTAAAGAAATAAGGTGTATAAGCATGTACGGCAATGATAACATGTCCGTCTTCGGGAACCGTCATCGCCGAGAGAGCCGCAGAACCGCCATTATGTCCGTAAGGGCACAGTATCAGGCATCTTTCGGCATTATTACCGCCGGCTGCACGTACAGTATCATAAAATGCCATATTCATGGCGTCAATGGTCTTACGCTCCTCATAGGTCCCTCCGGTCCATTCGTGAGGTGTCCCTTTGGTCCTGGGTTCATTCATGCCTTCAAAAAGGAGCAGGTCGCCGTAATCCTTAAATCTCTCGGCTATCTGCTTCCAGATCGCCGCAAGTTCATTACACAGGGCCTCGCGGTCCCCGTTGGCATAGAGCCAGTAATCGGTCTCGTGATGTGTATTGAGCACAACAAACATATTGTCATTGATGCAGTAGTCAACGACCTCAGCCACACGCTCAAGCCATTTTTCATCTATCTTGTAATCGGGCGCCGGTCCGAGATGTTCAGCCCATGTCACGGGAAGTCTTATTGCGTTGAAGCCTTCTTCTGCAACGGCATCAATGATCGCCTGACTGGTCTTGGGATTTCCCCATCTCGTCTCGGCTGTCAGTGAATTGCCCGCTCCGTGAGCATCAAAAGTATTGCCGAGATTCCAGCCTACATTGATGGCTGCAACAATCTCTTTTGCATTCCGCATCGTAACGGCCTGAGGCGTATCTTCGGGACCGTCGGTGGGTTCTGTCATTGCCGGATCCTGCGAAGGCTGACCGGTTACGGCCGGTTCATTGTAGTCAGCTGAACCTTCGGGTTCTTTAACATCTTTCCCGCATCCTGCCATCGTTGTCAGCAGCATCGCAAATAAAAGTATTACCGCTAAAAATCTCTTTTTCATAAAACCTCCGCAACTAAGTTATCCTTTTTTACTGAACAGCTTCGCCAGTTCCTGTTCCCTGTGCTTCATTGTCACCGCTGTTTTCGTTTTCCGCTTCTTTTTCGGTTTTTGCCCTTTCGGTAAGTATATCAAAATAAGCGGCAACACCCCTGGCATTGGCTTCACCGAGCTTTTTCAAGCCTTCTTCCGAGGTAATGAACTGCTGGTCATGTTCGCTGTCCATAAAGCACTGTTCCACTATGATGCCCGGCAGATCCCTTGCCGCGCAGTACCTGTTGATAGCATAATAATCCATTGCCCTGCCGGATTCATCAAAGGTATCGTTGCTCTTTCTCGACGATACGGAACGCTCCTGAAGTCCGATCGCAACAAATTCCTTCATGATGCACCCTCCGAGCTCAAAGGTCTGGTCATGGACATTTGACCTTCTCGAACACCATATCTCCGTACCGCTCAATGTATGCGCATCCGTAGCGTTAAAATGTATGCTCACAAGGCAGGTCGCTCCAAGATCAGCCGCCATGTCGCATCTCATCCTCAGGTCGTTCTTAAGATCCTTGTCAAGCGGATCATCGGTCTCCCTGGTCAGATAAACATCGATATTGTCATAATTCTCAAGCAGATAGTCTCTGGCGTAATTGGCCACCTTCAGGGTAAGTTCCTTTTCGGTAAGGCCTATATAGCAGGCGCCGGCCCATCTTCCGCCGTGGCCCGGATCAAATACAACGATATAATGAGGTTCTTCTTCCTCTGCGATCTCTTCTTCCGGGTCGGCCTCGGTATTCCCATCGGTTTCCGTATCCTGACCTTCCGGATCCTCATCGGCCATATTCGTAGTTTTCTCTGTTTTTTCCTGCTGATCGTTAAGTGCCGCAGCATCATTGTTGCTGGCAGGTGCAGATGCCTGTCCGTTTTCTTCCCCGTCGCCTATTATATATTCCGACAGCTTGTCAGCTTCCTGATCCGTCTGTTGCGAAGCCTGCACATCCCCGTTTTCGGTATTATCATTTCCGGTTGCCCTCATGGCGCATCCGCTTACGGCAAAGGCCATGACAACAAGCATAACGGCTAAAAACCACCCCGATCTCTTATTCCCGAATATATTTCCTAACCAATCCATTTCCAAAAACATCCTTTTTATCACAAATATTGTTCATAATATCGACACACTGCCGCTAAAAAGGCGTAATTTTTTAAGATTCCGTCTTATCCGCAACAATGCTCAATAATATATAATAACATAGTTGTGTTTTTCCCGCAACAATTATAGAGAAACGCAGGTCAGCCCTTAGCAGGTCAGCATTTAGGCAGGTCAGCCCTTAGCGCCTGTCCTCCAGCCCGAGCATGTAGGCATTCTGTTCTAAAAACTCCTCGGCTCTCGGATCATCATTTACAAGAAATATCTGCTTGATCACGAGCCGGTTAAGCTCAAGTAGATCACGAAGCCCTACGATCGTATATTCCGCAGCACCCAGACGGAACATTGAAGAGATGACCTTACGGCAGAGTATAAGCTGCTCTTTATTAAGCTGCTGCGGTGTGGCAATTCCGCGTATAAATCCGAGCTTCTCAACAAGGGCATTCGTAAGGATAGTCACCTCTGACGGATCGGACGGTGCTTCAGAGAGTCCTTCGAGAAATTCATCCGCCGTTACCGTCCCGCTCGTTTCACCGATAAACTTTACAAACTGTGTCGCCTCCGAAATGCCTATATTGCCGGCGATCTTATTGACGACCACAGTATTTTTAAGGTCACTGTCCATTTTCAGGATATCGCTTACTCTTTCCCATGAACGCGGCGTCGCAAATATCATACTCTCCGGGTCCGTGCTCTGGGTATGCAGGGCCGAGGGTTTAAAACTTAGATACCTTATAACATACGGATGTACCTTGTAAGGGATCGCAAAGTCTTCTTTCCATACCCTGAAATCCACATCGATATAATGGATCTCGAACCTGTCCGCAAGCGGTCCGGCGAGCCTTATATATACACCGTCGTCGTCCTCACGGTTGCCAAGACCTATGACAAAGGTTCCCTCGGGCAGAGTATACTGGCCAACCCTACGGTCAAGTATCAGCTGATATGCCGCAACCTGTACTCTTTTTGGACATGAGGTGATCTCATCAAGCAGAAGGATCGTCTTCTTTCCATCACGTTCCTCGTCAGGCAGTATTTCCGGTGACAGCCACCGCGTTTTTGTGCGGTCTTCGTTCGGATAGATCAGGCCGCCGATCTCGACCTCCGACATCTGGGCAAGTCGCAGATCGATCACCTTATACCCGAATTTATTACCTATCTGTTTGATGATCTGGGATTTTCCGACACCCGGAGCACCGAGTCCGAGTATCGCGTGTTTGAGGTCATGCCTGATATTAAACTCCACCGTCTGTCCGAATTCTCTTAGATTCATAGTCTCGCTACCTTCCCGATCTTTTCAGTTTCACTGTTTGCCATCCCTTTTTCGCTGATGACAAGTATCGTCTTTTTCTTCATTTTTCCGACACGGTCTTTATACCTGTCTCTTACGTTTCCGAAATATCCGTCCGTCAGGATAAGCATCACATCGATAGTCAGCCGTTGCCGTTCCATATACTCGTAAATACAGTTGATATCCGTTCCGCCGCTGTGCCTGGGCCTGCACTCGAGAACCCTGTTTTTGTCGCTTACCTTCCAAAATACATCCGATACCGCTGTATCCCAGAATGCTATATTAAAGACACAGTTAAAATCCTTTGCTATCCTGTAAAGCTGTGTCATGAACTGATCCATCTCGTTTTCCGCGACGGAACCGGAGGAATCGACAAAGGCCCATATTTCACCCAGTCTGTCGTTTTTTCGGGAAAGCCCGGGAACGATCAGATCCATATGTAAATATTTTCTCTCGGGAGTCAGATAAGAGCTTTCATCATGCTCCCTGTCTTCAAGAAAATCGCTTAAAAGTATATGCCACGGAAGCTTCCTGCTTTCGGCCAGTCTGATGATCTGTTCCGGAATATAGCCCCCGCCGCTACCGCGTCTTTTTAAGGTCTCCTTAAGCAGCTCCCGCACAGCCCCTTCGATCAGGTCCTCTTCTTCTTTATCCATCTGTCCCGCGGTATTCAGATCCTTCGGTAAATGTACTTCCTTTCCGTCAAAAGTAAATACGGTGATCTTACTGCTGCCGGACATTCCCGCATTTTTAAGCTTTTTCCTGTTTTCATTGTAAATCTTCTGATAGAACTCCTCAACGGCTTCTCCTGAATACCAGCGTACAAAACAGCCCTGCGCGGGTCGTTCGATGCTGACATCTTTTGCCGATGATCTTACGGAAGGACAAAGATGTCTGTCGATAATCCCGTTAACCACATAATCACATGCAATGTTCCATATCACGGGGTCCCTGTCGGCGCGCCTTTTCCAGTGCATCAGAAGGATATGCAGTACCTCGTGCAGGAGCACATAATTACGCTGTCCCTCAGTAAGCCCCAGCATGAACTGCGGATTATACCTGATGCTGCGCCCATCGGTCTGTGCCGTTTCTATTGACGGATCTTCAATAACCGCAACACGCATCATGATATCTCCGTAAAAAGGGAGAACACGCATCATCTGCATTTTAAAGCGCTGCAGTCCCTGTCTGACAGTTTCACGTTCCGTATCGGATACCGTTTTTTCGGGCTTTGATATGATATTCAGAAATACTTTTTGAATCTGGTTTTTAAGTGATTCAGCCATATGTCAGTCACCCTTTTTTCGCTCAGTATCATGTGAGCATCGATGCCAGCCTGTATTTTGCCGCTGCCCTTCGGGCGATATCGGCCGGAGCTTTTCTGCCGGAGGCATCATACACCTCATCCTCGTATACGAACCTTCTGTAGGGCATGCTCTCCGATGCGCACAGATAATTCTCGGTATAGATAAAATAATGCTCCTGCGAAACAACGACATCTTTCAATTCCGGAAAAAACACCCTTCCGCTTTCGATATTGATATTGAACGTGATCTCTTCATTTTCCTTACTTACATCATCTGCCGAATAATATACCAGAAGGACCTTTAGGATACTGTCAATATCGTTCGACTCCCAAGGTCTTTTATCATTTTCGAGTTCAAACCCGTTCGTAAACACCTGCTCCTGCGGCATCTTAAGAAGTATCCCGGCCATATTCCTTCTGAATCGCGCCGGATCGAACGTAAATGAGGTGTCATACATATCCGTGCAGCCTTTGAAAATAAACTGCTTCAGATAATCCCCGCCGGACTTAAATGCGGAAGTATTGCCTTTATTTTCAATATTTTTCGGATATTTTCCGATCATATAAAGGCCAAGCATTTCCCTGCACAGAAAGCCTGCAGGGGCATTGTAGATACCCCTGAAGCCCTCCCAGATGTTATCCTCAAGCCCCGGAAAAGCATATTTGCCACCGTGATCTTTGTCAAGCAGCCTGTATTTGTTTTCAAGATGAAGGCTTTCCGCCTCCATGCTTTCAAACTGACTTAGGGAACAGCGTCTCTTCAGCACAACATGCCTATGCTCCTCCCAGAATTCCGGTTCAATAATATCCTTAAAGACCCTCAGACTTGCAGGCAGGCTCATGTTATCGATTCTGTGATCCCTGCCCGCCCATAAAGCATGTGTTCCAAGCTCCGTGATCCCCTCGGCAATGCTTATATTCCGGACCTTCCGGTTCACACAGCAGCCGTCCGCGATTCGCCTTATCGTATGACCGCCTGCCGAAGAAGGTATCTCTATATCGTCGCTCTGATCCGTACATGCCAGAAGTATGCCGTTGATAACGGTATATTTCTCATCCAAATATTTATCCATACCGCATGTATCCCCTGCTCTAACATCTGTAGGACTGCTCGCGTCTTATGCGCTCCCGGCTTTCCCTGAGTACCGTTCCGAGCTCGTCCGAAGTGATATCCGCTCCTTTTTTGACATTCCCGAGTTCCGCCAGCTCGGGACAGGCGTCGCAGGCATCGTCGATAAGCTGCATAACACCGGTCGATGCGCCTTCACGCCCGAGTATTTTCCCGAGTTCATCCAGGGACAGCCGGATGTTTTCGGTGTTACCGCTTGCAATGATCCTGGATATGAATCTCATTACTTCCTGCGCTGATACAACATCATTCTGAGCGCCTTCAGAACCTTTCATATTGTCTTCGGTCTTTTTTTCCATTGTTCAACCTCCAAGCCAAAAGCCGGATCAGCGAAGCTGATCCGGAGCGATTGGCTGAACGTGTGCATGAAACAAAAGAACATCACATTTCTGCGATATCCTCTGCATCCTTTCCGAAACCGGTACGCAGTATATTATCCGGACCATAAACAAATCCACGTACATATCCGGGTGTTATCTTCATTGTTTCTTTACCGTAAAATTCCACAAGTTTCCCTTCGGATGTTACATATACGCCGTCGCGGCAGTTACAGAACTCAAAATCCGTATATGAAGCCGTAAACAGAAAACGTTCATCCGCTCTGTCAAAAAGCTCTCTGTAGGAAACCCTGTTTTTCCGCACATAATCATTCACAGGCATCGGTGTGGCAAAAGCGACCTTGTGCACACCGGTACGTCCTGCAAATTCAAGCATCCCGGCCATTTTCTCAACCGTACCGATCCCGTCCGCAAGCAGCAAGCAGTTATATACAAACAGCTTCGGATCTTTTAATCCGGCCGTGATCCTGCCCAGCAGCCCGGCAGAAGGAACATCTGTATTAAAATATGCCCTGTTCCTTGCATCATCATAATGATGTCTGCTTATATGTACGGCATCAATAATATCATAGCGCTTTATCTCAAATATCCTGTCGATCCCGGTCCCGTTCGTGTTTATGCTGATCTCTGTTTCGATGCCGCAAATATCGAATATCATCTCAACGATCTCATTAAGGAGGATCACATCCGTAAACGGTTCGCCTCCCGTTATCGAGATCCCGCGGATCACATCCATTTCGTGCAGTCCGGTAAGAAGCCTGGCAAGTTTGGTAATATCAAGATGTTTTTTCTGGTTCGTCAGTCCTGCCATTACACAGAACGGACACGCCGCACCGCAGTACATGGTCGGAAATATCGAAAGCTGCAGTCTGACAGGCTTTTTCTTTTCGCTGTAGGGGCATCCGTTTCTTGAGCAGATATAATTCTTGACCTCAACACTTTTTCCGAACACACTGATCCGTTCCGTACGGTCAAATCCGTCGCAGATACCGTCTTTTATATGATCGTCCCGCATATGGCCAGCTCCTTTGCAGTACTCCGGAATGTTTTGACCGGCTTGTCAAAATGATCATCCGGCGATCAGACTTTTCTTCCCGACTCTTCCATTTCCTTTTTAAATGCCTCGGGATTCTTAAGATAATAGTCCTGATGGCGCTCCTCTGCCATATAAAATGACTTGAAAGGAAGCAGGGCAACCTTTACCGGTGTGCCGTTTTCCGCACCTGCCTGATCCATCCTTGCTTTGGCGATCTTCTTTTCTTCTTCGTCACTGTAAAAGATCGCGGGAGAATATGAGAAGCCTCTGTCTATAAACTGTCCTCCGTCATCAAACGGATCGATATTGGCGAAATATATCTCAAGAAGCTTGTCATAAGACACCTTTTCGGGATCGTAACTCAGCATTATGGTCTCCCTGTGTCCCGTTTTCTGAGCCTTGACATCCTCATAAGAAGGATCGACCTCGTCCCCTCCCGAATAACCGCAGATCACGTCCGCAACGCCGTACATTTTGTATATGGGTGTGACGCACCAGAAGCATCCGCCCGCAAAATAAGCATTTTTCATAATAAACCTCCATGCCGTATCCTTATTATTCTCTCTGCATGTTTTTACGGAATTCTCCCGGCGATACACCGCACTCCGCCTTAAAAAGCTTCATAAAATGCTTTTCATTATCATATCCAACCGCACGGCTTATCTCGATTATCTTCATATCGGTTTCGGCCAGGAGCTTTTTTGCTTCCCTTATCCTGATCCCCTTCAGATAATTCACGAAATTGGTGCCTGTGTACTGCTTGAACAGATATGACAGCATGGAATAATTCATCGAGATATAATTGGCTACCTCTGCCATGCCAAGATCCTTCATGTAATTCTGCTCAACATACTCTACGGCTGCCTGAAGCTTTTTATTGCCGTCCGAATCGTCATTTTGAAGGATCGAGCCGCGAAGCTTCATTACCCACTCCATGAGAGCCTCTCTGTATTCGTCGATCGTATTGAACGAGAGGATCTCTTTGAGTCTTTTAAGCTCTTTCCCGGCTTCCTCATCAATATTGTTTTTATAAATCTTTATCGCATTATCCGTAAAATGATCTATCGCATCGGAAAAATCGGCAAAAGGCAGATTTTCTCTCCTGGTCTCGGTAAAAAGCCTGCCCCACTGTTCGTCAAGTTCATCTTCGCGTTTCGTACCTACAAGATGGACTCTTTGGGTAAGAGCGCCCTCTTCCACAAGGCGTTTTGCATTTGCCAGAAGAGCTTCGGGAATCCTTGCGTTATTGCTGTGAGTTTTTGCACGACATGTGACAAATGCGCCCCTTCGGCGCTCAAGGGCTTCAAAATAAGCCTTTCTCAACTCTTCAAGACCTGTATGCTCATCGGATACTCCGACACACAATTCTCCGAAACGGTCGTCTTCAAATTCACCCGCACCTTCGATCACCAGCACATCCGAAGCATAAACGCTCTCAAAAATGACCGAGCCTTCATTCTCCTTTAAGCTCTCCTTCGGTGCAACAACGACCTTGTACGGCCCTTTTACGAATATTTCCTGGTATCTCTCTGCGATCTCGCCGATGCGTGTATCATCAAGAGTCGGTCTTTCAACGAGCTGCCTGACTTCTTTGAGGCCGAAATCCTTGTCCTTGAGGCTTTTTGAGTGATTGTTTTCTATTTCTTCGTTAAGTGTCTTTAAAATACCGGATATCTTGTCCCTCTCAACCGGCTTAAGGATATACTCCCTTACTCCGCTTCTGAGCATCTCGACTGCATAGGAAAAATCATCATATCCGCTGATCGCGACCATGAGCGGCGGCTTTTTCAAGGTATTCGCAAGGCGGACCAGCTCTATCCCGTCCATTTTGGGCATACGGATATCCGTAAACATCACGTCTATCTCACGGGACGAGAGTATTTCCCATGCAAGCTCACCGTTCTGGCATTCAAGTATCTCATCTATCGGAACACCGCTTCTTTGTATCATGGTACAAATACCGCGTCTGATCATTTTTTCGTCTTCCACCACAAGTACGCTGTTCACTGTAAACCTCCGTTATACGCTTCCCTGCGCCTACTGTCTGCCCGGATCCTGATCTGTCTCCCTGCGCTTATTGTTGGCCGGGATCCTGATCACTGCCTTGGTATACATTCCCTGCCTGGAATACATGGACAGGCCGTATTGCTTGCCGAAAGCCATGATTATCCTGTCATTGACATTTTTAAGCCCGATACCGTTGCCTTTTCCGCCTTTTGCGTCAATAGCGCTCTCGATCCGCTTACGCAGGATGGCGATCTCTTCTTCGGACATTCCGCGTCCGCTGTCCGAAACCTCGATCACACAATCCTCATTTTCGATAAATCCCTTGATATATACGGTGTTTTCAACACCAAGCGGTTCTATGCCGTGAAGGATCGCATTTTCTACAAGAGGTTGCAGCGACATCTTGGGGATCTCCAGATCCAGAAGCTGCTCATCGATATTGACACCGAGATGTATCGGAAAATCATAACGGAGATTGATCAGCGCCATATAATCCTGGATGTATTCGAGTTCCTGGCGGACCGTAACATTGCCCGAGCCCCAGCGCATGCTGTATCGCAGAAGCTTTCCGAGAGATGTTGTGGCATCGGAAATATCGTATTTTTCCTCTATTTCGGCCATCATCTTGATGGTCTCGAGCACATTGTAGATAAAATGCGCGTTTATCTGGTTTTGAAGGGCTCTGATCTCAGAGTTCTTGGCAAGGACCTCTCTGTCGATATTCTCCTGCATCAGATTCTGTATCTTGTCGAGCATATCATTGAGGGAATTTCCGAGTTCCCCCATCTCATCTGAGCTTTCTTCGCTGATGCGGACATTTAAGTTACCCTGTCTTACCTTTTCCATGCTTTCAAGGATCACATAGAACTGCCTGAGCATCCTCTTTACGATAAAATCGATGATGAATGCCAGCAGCAAAAGCACCATGATCATGACCGCAACAAAGAAGTTTCTCGTACTGTAAACCCTTTTTATGTTGGAGGTAATATCATAAAAGCTTATCAGGATACCCGAGAGCTTTTTGCTGTATATTCCCGAAACAACGAGCCTTCTGCCGTTATTATTGATATAGTCGACGAAGTTTTCCTTTTCATTTGATGAATATGCTTCCGAGATCGCTTTCATAAGAGCACTCGCATCCTCGTTCTGCTCCTCGTCGTAATATATCTGCCCGTCATCGGTCTTGAAAAATGCCCGTTCCGAATCCGTTCCCTCATACAATGCGGGAAACATCGTCCTCATATTGACAGACGCTTCGATCGTTCCGATAGTGCCGTTCTTGTAATCGGAAATCGGCGTGATTAGACCCGCAAGGCTTTCTCTCTGGCTGGTGATCAGTGATGAAAATGCGGTGTCATTGTATCCGAACACCCAGCCCGATCTGTTTTCCTTTGCCCATTCGAGATTGGTCATTCGTGAACTTTTATACAGGACCGGCATGACCTCGGAAACATTGTCGTTGGAGGCATATATACGTACACTGTACAACAGCGGGTTGTTGCTTACCAGGCGTTCAAGGTTCTTGACGTCCGTTTCCTTGAAATAGACAATGGTATCAAGGTCGAGGCTTCTTCCTTCGCTTGCGGCATTTAAGACATCAAGCATCTCCTCATCGGCAAGAAAAAACTGAGTGGACATGTTGATAGAGTCGATACAGGTATCTATCTGGCTCATGTTACGTTCGGTCTTATGCCCCATGTAGGTCTTGGCCTCATTGATAACGCCCTGTTCCTGTTCGTAAAACAGCACACCGGCAAGCACAGCCATTGTGATCGCAATGGTAATGATGATTACGATCGTAAATTTGATATTAAGTTTTAATCCGGAAAAAAAATTGTTTTTCTTCATTTACTCCATCTTGAGGCGTGCCTTGTTTTCCCTCATCTGTCGTGTTTTTTCCTCCATGACCTTTTCAAAACCCAGCCTTACCCTTTCAGTTTTGTAATTGTCAAGTATCGTATCGAATTCCTCCCCGGTCTTGGCAAGCAACAGTTCCTTTAATGTTTTGCTCCAAAGCTTGTCACATTTCGTAAACATGCTTGCAAGTTCAGGATCTTTAGGCACCATCACTTCATACTGACCCAGATATCTTGTATACGGATAGGTCCACTCTTCAAGCTGTTTCATCGGCTCTTTAAGCGGAAGCTTCCACTTAAGCTGCATAACATTGTTCTGGAGCATCCAGTAAGTATCGTCGGCACCGTACAGCTCATTGTACTTTTCCCTGTCGGAATTAAGGATCTCCTCAACATCGGGAAGGAGTTTCACTACTCCGTTTTCCTCCGTATAGGTCTCTCCCTCGACGCCGAGGTATATAAGCTTTTGTCCTTCTTCGCTGAGCAGATATGAAAAAAACTTTATTGCCCTGTCGGGATGAGCACAGTTCTTCGAGATCAGGGTTATTGTCCATCCCGTTATCCCGTTCGACGGAAGGATCGGTGCGTCACCTTTTGAATTGGCGGGCCCGTCTACGGCGATATAAATACTGTCGGGGTCTTTCTCATAGAGTAATTTCTGCTGATCGGCAAGATCGGTCCTCTGATATAACATGCAGAAATACCTTCCGTTGGCGATCTTCTCACTCATCTGTGTCCTTGAATCAACAAAAACATCGGGACTTAAATATCCCTCATATGAGAGCTTTCTGAACATTTTAAGCCATCGGAGATATTCCTCGTCCGTATACCTGTCATAATACTCCCCATCCTTTTCATAGGGGATCGCGAGGAAATTCATCAGATACTGGTCAAACGAAACGCATCCGGTCTCATCAAAAACATGGGCGCCGATGGGGATCAGCGCTTCCGAACCTACCATCGGGAACTTCTCGTAAGCATCCTTTACTGCCTGATAAAAGCCTTCGGGCGTGGTCATATCCGGTGATCCGATCGCCTCGTAAATATCCTTTCTCACAAGGAAAGTCTGATTGGAGGCGATATCGTCATGAGTCGCAAGATCATTGGGCGTAAAGCTGGAATTCGGATAGCAGTAAACATTGCCGTCCGCCCATCTGTACCAGTCGCATACCGTCTGATCCGCAACCTCGTAAAAATACGGATCATATTTATCCGCAAGCTCATTTAACGCATAAACCATATCGCTTTCAACAATGGCCGCATACTGCGGTTCCCACCACCCCAGGGTGATCAGGTCGGGAAGCGAGTCCGAGGCGATCAGCGCATTGAGCTTTTCTGCTTCATTTCCCGGAGGAGATATAAAATTAACCGTTACACCTGTATCCCTGGTGATCGTGTCGGAAACAACATTACCGCCCCATGAAGTCACAAACCATGAATAATTCACATACCAGTCAAAAGTGACAGGCTCCGGCTGCTCTTCCTGTCCGCCAGTATTATTGGCTTTGTTTTCTTCTTTTTTCGTACACCCTGCCAGAAGGAGCAGCAGGCTTAAGATCATAAAAGCCGACAAAAATTTTTTCACGGTATCCTCCAATCTATTATTACACCTTACAGTATACATAACATAAAAACATTTTTCAATAAATGAAAGCTGATTTAAGCATCGTTTCATTATACAGAACGGGCAGGAGGCTTTTATATCCGTCTCCTGCCCGATATTATCCCGGCCGGTCTGCCGGTTTTTATCTTTATCCTTTATTCTTTGACGGCTCCCATGGATACACTGCTTATGATATATTTGGAGAAAACTGCAAATACTATAAGTATGGGGATTACCGATATCGCTACCGAAAGGTAAGTAGCACCCTGATTACGCGTGATATCCTGAGATGCCCTTAATGTTGCCATCATTACAGGCAATGTCATCTTTTCGTTCTTGTTGATCAGGATCATGGGCAGCAGATAATTGTTCCAGTTGCCGATAAAGCCCATAATTCCCATTGTCGCCACCGCAGGTGACACGATCGGGATAACGATCCTGTGGAAGCTGAACAGCTCATTGGCTCCGTCGATCCTTGCCGCCTCAATAAGAGACTTGGGCAGCGCCGAGATTATGTACTGCCTCAGGAAGAATACGGTTCCGGGCGCAGCAACCGCGGGAAGGATAAGGGGAACATAGGAGTTGACCAGCTTCAGTTTCGAACAGAGCTGATAAAAACCTATCAGTGAAAGCTGTCCGGGGATCATCATGAATACAAGAATGATCGTGAAGATAACCTTATTTCCCTTAAATTTGTAAAATGCCAGACCGTATGCCGTAAGCGTTGAAAAGTATGCACCGATGAGTGTTGCGGGGATGCCTACTATCAGGCTGTTTTTCATTCCGACAAACAGGTTGAAATATTTGAATACGGTTTCCCAGTTTTCCTTCAGATGAGTACTCGGGATAAGTGAAAATCCGGTAAGGATCTCATTTCCGCTTCTTGTAGCGTTGACTATCATCATTAGGAAAGGGACCATACAGGTTACCGCAAGTGCTATAAGGA
>JAILIQ010000362.1 GCA_024695205.1 Lachnospiraceae bacterium | reverse complement strand
AAAGATTTCGGTTAATCCGACAAATAATCTTGACAGTGTCAATAAGGGTGACTTGATCCTTACTGTCAAGAGTGGTGCTTTTATCAGCGGTAATAAAATATATATGACCGATGCCGGTTTGGCAACTGTTGATATTGTTTTGATCAAGGCACTTGACTCCAATTACAATCCTGTCAAGATAACCTCAAGTGCAAATGTTATTGCCAGAAAACCGGAGGTCGCAAGTGTTTATTATACTGTGACCAAGGATGACGGAGTTTATTTCAAGAGCACTGAAAAGGCAAATACAAAGCATTATCTTGTTAAGGGTGATTCTACCAATATTTCATTCGAAGCATTGGTTCAGATGAGTGACGGTTCATTTAAGACACTGCCTGAATTGGGGTATACTGTTGAATCCGTAACTGAGATCAATCTGGTTGTAAGTGGTACCACAAGCTCGGGTGGAGTGAGACTGTCTGCCGTATCACCCGGTTCTGGTATACTGTTGATCAAGGATTCGACAGGTAATATTAAGGCTGAATGCCCTGTTGAAGTTAGGGCGGAGAAAAGGCCTAATTCAATTGTATTAGCGATCAATAAGCCTACTCTTAATACAAACGTTGCTGTCGGCGACAGCATTATTATCGCTGCAACCGTAAAAGATCAGTATGGAGATGTTATAGAGAATCCTTCGCTCCTGATCGAACAGAAGGCAGCTACCGTCAGTGCAACCGGAACAGTTGCATTAGGCAGCTTCGTTGATGGAAAACTTGTGATCAATGGAAGTTCGGTAAATCTTGTTAATGCAAATGGCGGTGTGATTGTTCTCACAGTTACATCGGCGGACAATACATCATTAAAACAGGATATATCATTTGGAGTAAGGGATGTGCCTTATTTCTCAACCGAAACATACAACAGAACGGTTGAAGTGGAAGGCAGCCGTTTGATCGATACAAAGCTTTCGATATCTGATCAGGACAGCGAATCGACCTTTGTATATATCAAGTATTCAAAGGATGAATTCTTTGTAAAAGAAGAGACCGGTAAGCTCCTTACACAGGCTCCTAATCCGAGCTGGAAGGCTTCTGATCTTGGACTTACTCCCGGAACAAGTGGATTGTTCTTTACAATCTGGAATGGTACGAGCTTTATCAGCGGTTCTACCTCACATATTATCATTGACTCGAACAATATCGAGTTCAAACCGATAACATTAGGTTCTAAACTTCCTAAGGGTACATATGTGGTAACTTATTATTCGATATCGGCAACCGATTCTTCTTCGATACCTACACCGATCGGTTCTGTGAATATAACCGTTGAAGACAGAGAACCGGTATTTGAATACAGGATGATAGCTGATACAGCTACGGTAACAGGAACCTGGGGTGATAAACTTTCTAAATTCTATGAGTTTACATGGGATGGAGAAGTTATTCCTTCAACTGCGATCATTAATGCCGATACCACTGTTTCCGCTACCTCGGGTAAAACAGTAGTTTACAGTGTAACATTCCAGTTTATCAATGCACTCTATGGTCCGGTAACCGTTACTAAGGAACTGAACCATGGTAATGGTGATAATCTGATCATGATCAAATAATATATTTGATGAAGTGAAAAATTACAGGATGAAATGATCCGATAAAAAAACTTGGAAGACTCCATATGAAAAGTTAGAGTCTTCCAAGTTTTTAGTTATCATATTATGATCAAACAGAAAATAATGGCCTGATAGTTTTATCTCACCCGCCGATATCGTTCAGATCAAAATCCTCCGAAAGGAGAAGGCTTAAGTCGGCATCGGGTTCCGCGACAAGACGTCTGGACTGGTTCAGGATCGCTTCTTCTATCTTGTTTCGGGCAAGTCTGCCGTTGCCGGCATCAGCCGCACGAAGTGCCTGTACAGCGTTGAAATAGGAAAGGAGTGCGGGGTCGGCGCCTTCGTCGATCCGGTAACCCCTTGAGCCGGCATTTATCTTTGCGATCGCGAGAAGCTCTTCACCGGTGTAGTCAGGGAAGTTGATGACATTCGGGAAACGGCTCTTAAGACCGGAGTTTGAGGTCAGGAACTCTGCCATCTCCTTCGAATAACCGGCGAGTATAACGATTAGATTATCACGGTTATCCTCTATACCCTTGACCAGAGTGTCGATCGCTTCAAGTCCGAAACTGTCATCCCGTCCGCGGTACAGACTGTAAGCTTCGTCAATGAACAGAACACCGCCGATCGCTGAGGAAAGTACCTGATTGGTAAGCGGAGCGGTATGACCGACATATCTTCCGACCAGATCGGCACGTGATACTTCGACAAGCTGACCGCCCGAGAGAACACCTATTGCCTTCAGATATTTGCTGATGATACGGGCAATTGTCGTCTTTCCGGTTCCGGGGCTTCCGGTAAAGATCATATGTTTGCTGACTTCTCCGGCTTTGAGACCTTCTTCGCGTCTGCGTTTCTGAACACGGTAATATTCTTCGAGACTGAAAACATATTCTTTTATCTTCGTAAGACCTACAATATTGTCCATCTCGGCCTTTATCGCTTCGATCTCTCCGGAATATCCTCCGGGAAGGAGGGCGTTCATATCGGTCTTCTCGTCATTATAGCAGATATAAACCGTTCCGGCTTCGGGCAAGAGCCTGATCTGTGTATCATTTGCAAGTTCTTTTTCAAGACGCAGCTGGGCGAGCGAGGCATACAGATCGGAGTAAAGATCAAGGATCCCCTTAAGACCGGCATTTTTATCGGCTTTTGTCAGGGAATAACCGATGAACGAGTCATCCGTATCCAGCTTGAAGCGAAGCTGTCTTGCGGTCTTTTCGACAAGTGCCGCAAGCTCCCTCGAAGAGATCTTTTCAAGCGAATCGCGGTCAAGCGGAACAGTTTCGCAAATATCGCCTTTCAGGGCATCAACGAACGGAGCTCCCAAAGCCCCGGCCAGCTTGGAAACGGGATCCGTACTGATAAAGATCAGGTATTTGCCACGGGCGCTCAAACTGCCGACGGCATCTGAAGCAAGAGCATTGGAAACATTGATGAGCTGGCCGTTTTGTTCGATGTAGCGGGCGCTGAGGTTGCATTTACCGCTGACGACAAGCTCGGTAAGGGATACAAGGAATGAGGCGTGACATTCCTTGTAATTTTCAAAAGCGATAACATCGGCGCTGCTGCAAAGGGCAGCATACAGATCCTGCAGGAACAGCTTCTCTTCGCCGGCGGTAGGATACAGTGACAGATCAACATAACGCACATTGCCGTTACGGAGCACCTGACGTTTCTCAAGAGCGGCGGTAAGCTTGTTCAGCGCAAAATGCCGGCCGGTATAGGCAGGACCGGTCACATAGATACAGTTGCGCGGCATACCGTCGCTTACAGGCATAACGAAAGGGCGTTTAAAGGAGATCATGAGCTTGTTAAGATATGCGTTCTGGCCGAATACCGTACCGCTCAATTCATCCGTAAGGCCGTTGAAGCTCTCAAGATCCACTTTGGGAACAGGCTTATTGGCGGCAAGATGCTCATGTGCTTTATTGGCAACCTCATAGGCGTTGTCCGAAGTCACTCCGAAATCGCTCTCGAGATTCTTGGACATCTCGGTAATGTCCCTGGAAAGCTGCGCCTGGTTATTGGCGATCGTCTCATCAAGGGCGATCCCGGCCTGTTCGCACATGCGGCGGATATCGTTACTGTTTTTTATGACATCACCCATATCCGGCATACCGCGTCCTGTAACGGCAATAAGATTCTCCATCAAAGTACCGCCGTTCTTCTTTTTCAGCTTTTTAGCGGCATCGATCTCTTCTGCGGAGTAGAAACTTCTTCTGTTTCCGAGAAGTTCGTTGAGGGAATCATCGATACTGTCTTTCATGACATAACCTCCGAAATATATTTTTTGCAAGCAGGCTTGCGGATAGACTTTAAGGGGTTCTTACTTTGCCTTCGCGGATAATTTTACCATATATCGGGGGAGAGTGCAAAAAAATTGTTGACTTTTTTTTAATGGTGTTGTAGTATATTTGAGTGCGCTGGATATGCGCAGTTTACGTATCATTGTTATACGATATAGGGGTATAGTTCAGCTGGTAGAATATCGGTCTCCAAAACCGCAGGTCGTGGGTTCGAATCCTACTGCCCCTGTTCATGAAAGCATTTCGTGACTCTTGCGGAATGCTTTTTTTTAGAGAATACTGGTTTATCATCGTTTACTTGGTGAATTGAGGTTATTTTATGATGTATAAACTTCTGACGCGCGACGGCAATGCGAAACGCGCGGAATTTCATACGGTACACGGAGTTGTCCAGACGCCTGTTTTCATGAATGTCGGGACGGTCGGAGCGATCAAGGGCGCCGTATCGACGATGGATCTTAAAGAGATCGGAACCCAGGTGGAGCTGTCCAACACCTATCACCTTCATGTAAGACCGGGCGATGAGATCGTTAAGAAAATGGGCGGTCTTCACAGGTTCATGAACTGGGACAGACCGATACTTACCGATTCGGGCGGATTTCAGGTGTTTTCGCTTGCGGGTCTGCGAAAGATAAGGGAAGAGGGCGTAACGTTTCATTCACATGTTGACGGCAGGGTCATTTTCATGGGCCCCGAAGAAAGCATGCAGATACAGTCGAATCTCGGTTCGACGATCGCAATGGCATTTGACGAATGTCCGTCAAGTGTGGCGGCAAGGGAATATATACAGCCTTCGGTCGACAGGACTTATCGCTGGCTCTTAAGATGCCGCGACAAGATGAAGGAACTTAATGAGAGAGAGGATACCGTCAACAGGGAACAGCTTCTGTTCGGGATCAACCAGGGCGGTATTTTTGAAGATATCAGGATAGAACATGCCAAGCGGATCGCGGAGCTTGATCTTCCGGGATATGCGATCGGCGGACTGGCCGTAGGCGAGTCACATGCCGATATGTACAGGATAATAGAGGCTGTAACACCGCATCTGCCTCTGGAAAAACCTGTTTATCTGATGGGGGTCGGTACACCCGCCAATATCCTTGAAGCAGTCGAACGCGGAGTGGATTTCTTCGACTGCGTATACCCGACAAGGAACGGAAGACACGGTCACGCTTATACCGGTTTCGGGAAGATCAACCTTCTCAATGCAAAATTTGAGACCGATGACAGACCGATAGAGCCGGGATGTTCATGTCCGGCCTGCAGGAACTATTCAAGAGCCTATATCAGGCATTTGCTGAAAGCCGGAGAGATGCTCGGGTTAAGGCTTATGGTGCTTCATAATCTGTATTTCTACAATCATCTTATGGAGGAGATACGGGAAGCCATAGAGCAGCACAGATACAGTGAATTTAAGGCACAGAAACTTGCGGGTTTTGAAGCCGGGGAGATATAATTTTTCAGGAGGGATCACAATGTTTAATTTTTTAACAGCGGACGCGGGAGTAGGAACAGGAACATCAATGCTGATGCTTGTCGGTTATATCGCGGTTATCGGACTTTTGTTCTATTTTATGGCTATACGTCCCCAGAAGAAACAGCAGAAGCAGCTCGATGCTCTTATTTCGTCACTTGAGGTAGGTGACAGCGTACTCACCACAGGCGGCTTTTACGGTGTCGTAATAGATGTTATGGATGAAGTTATCGTCGTTGAATTCGGCAGCAACAAGAACTGCCGTATTCCGATGAAGAAGACCGCCATCGTTGAGGTTGAGAAGCCCGGACAGGCAGCAGAGACAACAGAGACCAAATGATAACGGATCGTTTATGATCCTCTCATCAGGCAAAAGTGCCATAAATTTAGTCCTTTTCTGACATGTTTGTGACAAACTCACCCGGTAATATGATAATCGGATGTGACGCATTATTGTTATTGTAAGTTCTTACCGGGAGGATGGATGCCATGTCGAAAATATCTGATATTTTTCGCAGCGCAGGCTGGATACTGTTCTTCGGGTTATGTATTATCTTACTGAGCGGAAATGTTAAAGCCAGTGCAGACGAGAATGACTTTAAACTGAATGTAAGTGATGTCAATATCACTAAAGACGGTTCATACAGACTGAAGGTGTACAACCTCAGTCCGGAGCAGAATGTTATATATCGTTCGGGCAATTCAGGAATTGCCATGGTCTCAAGAACAGGCAAGGTTACAGGTCTTTCCTACGGAGAGACGGTGATCACGGCGACTGTTATTGACGAAGGCACAGCTATAGCGAATCTGCAATGTAATGTAACTATAGGACCCGCTGCAGTCAGCATTAAACTGACCAAAACGAACCTTGTTCTCAAGGAAGGCAGGCAGAAACTGCTTACAACGGTCATTTTACCGTTGAATACGGTTGAATCGCCCTTGTTTTATTCCACCGATACGGAGATCGCCAAGGTTTCGTCGGCAGGCCGTGTACGTGCCGTAGCGCAGGGAAGCACACAGATCTATGCTTTTCTGAACAACGGACAGTATGCGATATGCAATGTTACGGTTCTTAACGAAGATGATTATGCTAAATATCGTGAAGGTATCAGCGTTGAAGACATTCTCGCCGAAGGCGCGGAAGGTTCTGATACTGAAACGGATCCGAATGAAGGCAACACAGGAACAGAAGAGAATTCAAATGAAAACAGTTCAGAAGGGGATCCAGTTCCAGCAGAAAACGAGAATACCGATACAAATGCAGTCAGCGAAGTTACGGATGATAACGCTGCAGTAACCGAATGATTAATGTGTCTATGCATGATGCCCTGAATGAACGGTTCAGGGCATTTTTTATACGATCGACAGGCTAAAGCTTTCAAATAAGAATACAGGTGGAGTGATCTATGAACTATATCTTGATAGCAGATGATAATTCGGATATTACCGATATACTTGCAAACTATGCCGTAAAGGAAGGCTACGAGCCGATAATCGCCGGCGACGGTGAGGCGGCCCTTGAAAAGTTTACGGAATTTGAACCGGTATGTGTTCTTCTGGATGTAATGATGCCCAAGATAGACGGATACGAGGTATGCAGGCAGATCAGGGCGAAATCTGATGTGCCGGTTATACTTATCACGGCAAGGGGCGAGGACTTTGAAAGGATCATGGGTCTTGACATAGGAGCCGATGATTATATAGTCAAGCCCTTCAGCCCGAGCGAGGTTATGGCAAGAGTGCGCGCGGTTCTCCGCCGTATGGCCAAAACCGAAAAGTCGGATGAAAATACAGAGAACAGGATAACCATAGGCAATCTCGTTATCAATCTGAATGAATATGCGGTCTATATCAACAATAACCCGATCAACCTTACCAAAAAAGAGGTTGAGACCATGTGGACGCTTGCGAACAATCCCAACAAGGTATTTTCGAGGGATAACCTGCTTGACAGTCTCTGGGGTTACGATTATTTCGGCGGCAACAGGACCGTGGATTCACATATCAAGAGGCTCAGAGCCAAGCTTGACGTGGAAGAACATGTCGGCTGGAACATCAAGACTATATGGGGTGTAGGATATAAATTTGAGGTTGAAAAATGATCCGTAAAAGCGTATCAAGAATAACAGACCGTCTTAACAATATCTTTTTCCGTGTTTTCGGTACATTCGCAATACTGATACTTGTCTTTGCGATCGTACTGGGAGTTATTTTTGTACGTCTTAATCTAAACGCAACCAAGGAATACAACGAATTTTCATTGAACAGGATGGCACAGCACATCGCGGCGCGATTCAAGAATTTCCTGATCGACGGCGATTATGAGGAGTCGATGGAATACCTGGCAATGTTTGGTGAGCTCGAAACTACGGAGCTGTGGGCATTGTCCAATCCGGAAGCAAAAGCCCCGATGCCGGCCGAGTATGTAAATGTTCCCGACAACACCTACGAAGAACAGGAAGAATTCAATGAGATAGTAAGATCCGCGTTCTCGGGTAAGACTGCCTCCACGCTGTATAACAGCCCGCTGCACGGCGTAACGGTAATGGCTGTGGCTAAACCCATATCGCTGAACAACCGTGAAATATGCGGTGCGGTCGTGCTGATAAGGACCATGGAACAGCTCGATGAAACCACAAGAGAAAGCATCAGACTTATAATCATAAGCGCGCTGCTTGCACTCGGAGTGTCGGGGATCGTAGCAACAATGCTTGCAAGACGTATTACCGATCCGATCAGGCAGATGCAGTCGATGGCCAGGGACATGGCCGATGGCAATTATGAGTGCAAAACAGGCATAGACAGGACCGATGAGATCGGAGAAATGGCCCGCAGTATCGATATGCTTTCCGACAGGCTTCTTGAAAATGAGGTCGAACGGGCTAATCTTGAGCAGATGCGTCTTGATTTCTTTGCAAATGTTTCACATGAACTCAGGACACCGATCTCGGTCGTAAGAGCCACTACGGAGTGCCTAAACGACGGAGTTGTGACAGACAGCGAAAAGATCGGCCAGTATTACGAGAGAATACTGCGTGAATGCCGGACTATGGAAAGACTTGTTGCCGATCTTCTGACCCTTTCAAAAATGCAGAATCCCAATTTTATGATCGAAAAAGAGCCGGTAAATCTTGTCGAGGTATTTGACGAGATCATAAGAAACGCATCGGCGATCAGTAATAAAAAGAATATCAGGATCA
>JAILIQ010000348.1 GCA_024695205.1 Lachnospiraceae bacterium | reverse complement strand
GCAGATTATCGGTGTTAAGATTCATAACAAATTTTATATTCTGCTGTCTGCCGCTGTTACGCGTAAAATAAACATTCAGCTTTTCCATGAATGAATCCAGCTTGATCTGCATCAGCTTATATTCAAGAAGCCTTACCGTTTCGACTATAGAGAGCTCTTCGGGTGATTTCTCGAGGATCTTCGGAATACATCTGAAACAATCCACGCAAGGCTTTGCCGGATCCTCAAAACAATAATTGTCACGAATCGGGATCAGCGCATCCTCTGTCTCGGAAAAGAAAATATCATTCTGGATATCCTTTATGTTTCTTGATGCATCGATAAAATGACAGTTCGGGAAGACCTTCTTTATATTGCTGTTATTACGGTTTATTCCATCGGAATAACGTATGTTCAGATCGGGATCCACTACATATACGAACCTTAGTATCCCGCCAAGTCCGGTATCGGTGATCTGTGCCCGGTACTCGGTGTTGACTATCCCGTTGATATCCGTAGGCATGTACAGTTGTCCCTGAGGTATGGATTCCGCGTGATCCGCAAGATCACTCCTTATATATACCTCCCCCTTTGCCATACCGGGATTCATGTATGCCTGATCGCCGTCACTCCCGTCGTCAGCTATCATTTCATACTCATTCTTACCCTTGGTAAAGCTCGGAAGCTTCAGACAGAATTCATCGTACCACATGCTGAACGTCCTGTAGATGCTGAGCGTTCCGGATTTATAGAACAGTCTGATATCATCATCGCTGATCTCGAGTTCTACGGCTATTTCGATATTACGTTCCGGATTATGGAAATCCGTAGCCTTGACCTCGTATTTTCCGGCAACGGCGCGGATAGCATGCAGGATCGTAGTTTTACCCGTACTGTTACGGCCCACAACGATCATTGCATTGTCAATATCATCAATATTCAGTTCATGGATCGTCTTAAAGTTCTTGATCAATAATGAATTAATCTTCATCTAAAACCTCTCCAATCTTTTCCGATGCGCCCTCATAATCATATAAATGCAGCATCTTATCGATCTCGTTGATCTTCACGGAAAGATCTTCGTCAAGCGGTCTGTGTGTAAGATCATCGGCCAGCTTGATAGCCGTATTTTCTTCAAACTCAGCGAGCAGAAGCTTAATACACAGTAGCTGTTCCTTCACATCAAGTACAGGTTCCGACAGGGCTGCGTTTTCTCCGTTACCGGCATTTAAGGCGTTTTCTTCATCAAGTTTTGTCAGTGCTTCGTCAATCCTTCCGAGAAGCAGTACATAGTCCGTATATGCTTCCTGGGCATTTTCCCGCACATAGTCATAATCTTTTTCCTTGCAGGCTGTTTCAAGCTTCAGGGCCTTCTCCGAGAGCTGATCCGCTCCTATGCCCTTGCAGAGACTCTTCACTGCATGGATCTCTATCCTGTAATTTTCAAAATCCTCCTCATCAATATATTTTACCAAAAGATCCAGTTTTTTGGAACCGTCATCAAGGAATACATGAAGTATATCCTTCAGCGTATCGTAACTGTTTCCCGAATAGAAAAGCGCCTGGTCCATATTGATGCCTTCAACGGTAAATCTTTTCGAACCTTCCTTTTCTTCTTCCTTTCCCGGAAGCAGGTTTTCATTGCTGTCCCTGCTCATTATGGCATTATAAGCCGCTGAATTGTCCTTGATCGAAATGATCTTATCCTGAGGCAGATAATAAGCAAGTATATCTTCAAGCTTGGAGATCTCGATCGGCTTCGAAAGAAAATCATTGAAGCCCTGCTCAAGAAACATGTCCTTCATTCCGCTGACGGCATTGGCAGTAAAGGCAATGACCGGAGTATCCGCATTAAGAGTAGCCGGATCGGCTCTCATTTCATGGAGTGTCTCGATACCGTCTTTCTTGGGCATCATATGATCAAGGAAGATCAGATCGAATTTCATCCTCTTACATATCTCTATACAGTGAACACCGCTGTCCGCCGTAAAGATGTTCATCTTATGCTCCTCAAGCAATCCGACGAATATCCTCAGGTTCACGAGATTGTCATCAACAACGAGCATGTTGACTTCCGGAGCAACATAATCATTGCCGCGGTTTCCGTCGTAAAACTTGCTCGCCTTTGTGTTTTCAAGCAGCAGCGAGCTCAGATTGACGCTGCTTACAGGCATATTGATCGTCCTGTGTCCGCGTACATCAGCCATATATTCGCGGTAATAAAGCCCGACGATAACCCTGTTGTCATTGATCAGCGGATCACCGGCCTTCACTCTGCGCTCAAACTCAGTCAGTGTCAGGATGATATGAGTATAATCCTTTTTGGCAAGCTTATTGTCAAGATCGTCCCCGCTTGAGGCAAAATCAGCCTCAATACTGAAATCTTTAAGCGTTGTTCTGTAATTCTTCAGTTCATTGATCGATCCGCAATAGATCAGGAGCTTAACGTCTTCACATTCATCAAGTCTTATCGATTCGCGTTTGTCAATGATCTTCTGGGGTATCCTTACCGTAAATGTTGAACCCTGCGCAACTTCGCTCTCGACCTCGATCGTACCCTTCATGTTGTCAACAAGCTGTTTGGTGATCGCAAGTCCTAGTCCTGTTCCTTCTATAGCTTTGTTTTTCTGTGCTCCCAAGCGTTCAAATCCGGTAAAGATCTTCTCCTGGTTTTCCTTCGAAATCCCGACTCCCGTATCCGAAACTGTCACATTAAGTACACAGGAATCATCCTTCATATCTGTCGTAAATGCCTTCAGTTCAACCTGTCCGACTTCGGTATATTTGCATGCGTTGGTCAGCAGATTTATAATGATCTGCTTGATCCTGACCTCATCACCGTAAAACGATGCGGGGATCTTTGGGTCAAAATAGACAACAAAATTCAGTCTCTTTTCACTTATCTTCTGTTCTATGTTATTCAGGATGTCGTAAAACGTTGACATAAAGAAATATTCTTCATTTACGATCTGAAGCTTGCCCGCTTCTATCTTCGAGAAATCGAGAATATCATTGATAATCCCTATCAGTGTCCGTCCCGAACTCATTATCGCGTTGGCATGCTCCACTACTCTCGGTTCCTTCGAATCCCTCAGAAGCAGCTCTGTCATACCGAGGATCGCAGTCATAGGGGTCCTGATCTCATGTGACATCTGTGCAAGGAAAAGGCTCTTCGATCTGTCGGCTTCAAGCGCTTTCTGCATTTTGATCTCGGCTTCGTCATATTTCTCCCGCAATACTTCCTGTGCCTGCTCAAGCATCTGGATCTTCTTTTCGTTTTCATGCCTGATATCTTCTGCTGTCAGCAATTTGCCTTTTCTCTCGATTGATGCGCGGATACCAGTTTCGATCATATCCATGAACGAAGTGACATTTCTCTGGTCCGTCGGAAAATGCAAAGTACATATACCGATCTTAAGCTTGATATCTCCGTCGATGAGCTTCCACGGATTATCAAAACGGCTTTTGATCTCGGAAACAGTCTTGTCGATATCATCCTTGCCGCCCAGAATAATGGAAAACATATAATTGCCAAGATAGAATACCAGATCGGGATCAAACCTTGAAGTAAGAAATGCGCCGATCTTATTTACAATATACTCCCCATATACCGAATCGGCCTGACCCGCGGTTATCAGGTTGTCCACAAATCCGAAACCTATTACGCTCGTTTCATTCTGTGAATTCCTGAACAGATCGTCGAGCTTTGCCCTGAAACCACTGCGGTTAAGCAGCTGGCTTGAATAATCAATATAATCGTTCGCATTGTTTTCAAGAAGATACAGCGTCACGATACCGATCGCGACACCGAAACCCTCAAGCAGATATACCTTTGTAAGTGACTGAAGGATAATGCACAATACTTCGATCGCTATAAAAATATAGTAAGGGACTCTTTTTCGAAATGAGACCGTACCCCTGTGAATTGTCATGACCGTAACGCTGTAGATCAGATAAAAGCTTATTACCACAAGCATTACATACGCAAGCGGCCCCTGTACATAATCACCGTTTTCATTGAAGAAGAAGACAAAATGTGTAAAAGGCGTTGTAAGGATGGTCAGTGAATATACGATAAAGGGAATCTCAAGAATTATCAGCTGGCCGTGTTTTTCAAGAAGCTTGTTGAGCGAATTGGTGGCATTCAGCGAATAAGCACAGAAAACGATCGACATAAGTCCGGCTGAGATAAAATACACGATATTGACCGTATAATTTATCCATACCGGGACGGAATACCTGTAAAAAAGGAGTAAAACAGACAGCAGATCAAAAAAAACACTCGCACCCGCATTTATCAGAAGGATGGAAAATGTCTTCATCTGCAGGGAATTATATCTTCTTCTGGAAAAGAAAAAAGCAGAAAAGATCAATATCAGCGTAAGAGCTGCCAGATCATAGCTTACAACATAATCAAACATCGCTTTTTCTCCTCCTTTACCTTGAAGTAATAATAACTCCCTTCGGAGAATTGTTTCTTACCATAGCTTCAATACTTCCGTCAGCACCCGCTTTCTCACTGTAGGGAATGCTGACTTCCATGAAGTACTGCGCATTTTTAAATATCTGTCCGTTTTCGGCAAGCACAGCCTTCCTGTTGGAAAAGCTCACCTTGGACAGACCGGTGCAGTCCGCAAATGCATACTCATTGACAGTCTTAAGCTTTTCATCGAAAATGATCCCGGTCAGTTTTGTATTACCCGCTGCCGCACCGCGTCCTATAGTTTTTACTTTTGAAGGAACAGTCAGCTCCGAGTCTGCTGCAGAGGCACTGATAAGCACAGTCTTCTTGTAATTTAACAGAAGGCCGGTCTTGGTAGAACTGTATACGGTATTACCCGAAGCTACTTTTATCTTTTTAAGCGAAGTGCAGTACATGAAAGGATTCCCTTCGATCTTCGAGACCGTCGCGGAAATATCGGCACGCTCAAGCAAAGGACAGTCGAAAAAAGCACCTGCACCTATTGTGGTAAGGCCGTCGTTAAGAACGATCTTCTTTAACACAGAATTGCCTTCAAAGGCATAAGGCATGATCCTGACAGTTTTCTCGGGCAGAGTCAGCGAGTGATTGATATAATCCGACGCCCAGTACAGTACATCCAGGTCGATCGAGCTGAGCAGGCCTTTTATATAGATGAACGATTCACTGTCATCATTTATGACTACGTCGTCAAGCGCGGAGCAGTATGAAAATACAGCATTTCCGAGTCCGGTAAGCGTTGAAGGAAGCTCTATCCTTTTAAGCTTCGAACATCCGGAAAATGCGGAATCCCCGATCTTTTTTATCCCTTCGGAAACGATCACGGTTTCGATGTCGCTCATCGCAAAAGCTGCATCGGCAATGGCTTTTACAGTGTATTCTACTTCATCAACAACCACTTTAGCAGGGATTTCGACATTGGTTCTGTATTCCTCATCCCCTGTGCCGTTTTCATCAAATCCCTTAAGAACGACCTGATGCTTTTCTTCATCGCTTATCTCATATTTAAATCCGCCTGCGGTGAATCCGCCTTCATTTTCCGAAGCATATGCTTCCTGTCCGGAAATAAAAGCAGTACATATAAATGCCAATAAGAGCAAAACCAAAACAAAACCGTTAATCTTTTTCAAGCCGTATACCCCGTCATATGACCAAATTACGGTCAAAATCCTTAATTCATTGTAAATCCGGCATCCAGAGCCTTCCGTGCCTCTTCATAATTAAACAGCATGAGGTATTCCCTTGCCTTAGTTATTGCCGCTTCCTGTTCGGGTGTGAGAACAACGCTGTCAAACTGATCAAGTATCTTCTCCGCTTCGTCAACATCGAAATATTCAAGAGCAGCTTTAAGTTCCTTGAGCATATTTGCGATCGCATCATTACCCGTATCGACTCTGCTCTTCGGAAGAGTCTTGCCGCTTATGCTGTTTTCGCGCTGAAGTGCCGTATCGATCTTTGAAAGCAGCTCCCTGTACAACTCTATCAGTTCGTGTACATTGTTCCTGATATACTCTATATTGCCGTTCTTGGCATTTTCTTCATGGATGCGGCAGATATTGCTCAGCTTTTCATCACCTGCCGAAGCGGTAACGCTCTTCATCGCATGAACGGTAATCCTGTAATCGTCCAGATTGTTCTGGTCGCAGGCAAATTTCAGCTTGTTGATCTGATTCATTCCGTCATTGAAGATTACCCTTAACAGATTGACATATGAGAAATAATCGTTTCCGCACAGACTTAAGCCCTGTTTAACGTTAACGCCTTCAAGGATCTGTGAAAGCCTCTGATACCATGACTGTTTCTCGATCTCGGGATCGATCTCAGGCATCTGTACTATAGCCTTCTTTACAATATACCTTCCGGGAAGGAGTGTCAGAAGCACTTCTTCAAGGCTGTCAACATTCAGTGGCTTGGCAAGATATCCGTCAAAGCCTTCATCCTTATAGATCTTTTCGGCTCCGCTCATCGTCTGGGCAGTAAGCGCAACAACAGGAACCTTCTTCAGATGCTCAAGACCTGTTTCCCTGATCTTCTTTAATGTTTCATGGCCGTCCATTCCGGGCATTACATAGTCCATGAAAATAATATCAAATACATTGCTGTTGAGTATATCGAGACATTCCTGTCCGCTTGAAGCGGTCTGGACCTCGATCTCATAATTTTCAAGCAGTTCTTTCGCAACGAACAGATTGACGATATTGTCATCAACTATCAGTGCTCTTGCTCCGGAAGCCTTGAACATGAATCTTCCCGTCTTATTGCCGCCGGCATTGAACGTACCGATAGGATTGGCATCAACTACCATCTGGGGTATCGTAACATGGAAATTGGTGCCGACACCGCTTTCCGTCTCAAATGAGATGGTTCCGCCCATAATATCCACAATGCTCTTGGAAATGAGCAGTCCCAGACCGGCACCCTTCTGCCTGTGATCGTCTCTCGAAGTATTGACTGTTGAAGAGCCGAAAACCAGCGGGCGCTCTCTTTCGGGAATTCCCATACCCGTATCCTGAACCGTGAAGATCAGGTTGATCTTATCTTCGGAAAGTCTCTTGTAGGAAACGTCAATCGCGATGACACCGGTATTGGTAAACTTGTAGGCATTGTCGAGCAGATTCGTGATAACCTGGATGATCCTGACGTCATCGCCGTGGAGAACCGAAGGAATACCGCTGTCTACGGTAACCTTGTAATCGATATTCTTTTCTGTTATGGGAGTTCTCGATCTGTCTACTATCGTCTGCAGGAGCTCTTTAAGGACATAATTGGTTTCGATGATGTCAAGATGCTGCGCTTCTATCTTGGTAAAATCGATCAGATTGTTGATAACATGGAGCAGTGACGTACTGGCCTCGGAAATGCTGTCTAACTTCTCCTTGTAGGCATCCGGGAGAGAATTGTCATTTAATAAGACCTCTTTCATCGCGATGATCGTATTCATCGGAGTTCGTATCTCATGAGAAATATTGATCATTATCTTATTGCGTTCATTCAGTATCTGCTGGTTACGCATAAGGGCACTGCTTAAGATCTCGTTCTGGAAACCTCTGAAACGCAGTATGATCGCACAATCCGCAGTGGTAACGTTCATTCCGATCGCGAAGAACAAAATCCCCGTATCATCATTACCGAATATCTCAAGTATCAGCACTATGATAACGATCATTACCGACAAAACGCTTACAGCCGCGGAAATATCGGCAAAAAACAGGACCTTTTTTCCTCCGCTGCTCATTCTTTCCCTGAATTTGTAATTGGTCACAAGGATGATGATCATATTCAGAATGGAAATAACGGTCGTTATCACCAGTATCAGTATTGTTAGGGCTCTCATTTTAACCTCCTGCAAAGATCGCGACGATTTTACGATGTATGAAATAAAGCTGTGATCTTACAAAAACTTAAAAATCTTATCCATAATGCGAAAAATTTATATTTATTTTATTCTATCACAAAATTTGTTTTTTGCAAAGGAAAATATACTCTTCGGGTTTATTATCCTTACCTGTTTTACAATTATTTTATAACTGATTTTACCGTTCGCTATGGTATTTAAGGTTCCCATATGTTAAACTTTATTATGGCAGTCGTTTGTTTCTGAATGGCATACATTATTACTGAAGCACGACTTTTACGAATCTTTCGGAGGATAAGTCTGATGTTCTTTAAAGTACTCTCAGACTAAAAGATCAAATGTATAACGTAGGTATAGATCTCGGCGGTACCAATGTTTCCGGTGGTGTTGTCGATGAACAGAATGAGATCATAGAAAAAGATAACATTCTTACGAGACATAATTGCGAACCCGAGCTTATCGCGGCGGATGTTGCGCGAATGGTTTTCAGGTTTGCGGCCAGACTCAATGTTTCAATGTCCGCTTTTGACTGTATCGGTATAGGAATTCCGGGCAGTGTTGAAACGGGTATCGTAAGAGATGCCAATAATATCGGTTTTTACGATGTTCCTTTCGCTTCCATGGTAAGTGCAAGGACCGGTCTTCCCGTAAAGCTTATCAATGACACCAACGCTGCAGCCAGAGGCGAATATGTCGCAGGCTCCGGCAAGGGCGCGGCCTCCTTCTTTATGATGACGCTCGGAACCGGTATAGGCGGTGCATATATTTATAAGGGCGATATCGTTGAAGGATGCAATCTCGCCGCAGGTGAGATCGGACATACCGTGATCAGAGTCGACGGACGCCCCTGTTCGTGCGGTCGCAGGGGCTGCTTTGAAGCCTACTGCTCCGCTTCGGCTCTTTCTCTTCGTGCAAGGGAAGCCGCCATTACCAACGAATTCTGTCTTCTGAACAAACTCACGGACTTTAATCTTTATAAGATTGACGGCAAGATGTTCTTTAAGGCTCTTGCGGCAGGCGATAAGACCTGCGCCGAGCTGTTTGACAGCTATATGAAGGATCTTACGGCAGGAGTCGTAAATGTCATCAACCTGCTCCAGCCCGATGTTCTTTCCATCGGCGGCGGCTTAAGCGGTGCCGGAAATGTTCTTCTCGACGAATTAAAAAAGAGAGTACAGCATGAGGTATACTCCCTTCATTCCGACAAACAGACCGATATACGCATCGCTTCACTCGGTAACGATGCCGGTATTATCGGCGCGGTCAGCTGATGCTTTTAATACTGTCACCCTGCAGGCAGGCATTTCACCGGCTGTTTTCATACGCCGTATTTCAGCTTGATCCTCTCAAGCTTCTCTCCAAACGGCCGGGCAAGAACAACCAGGAATATGACATTCGATACCGCATACAGCACAGTATGCGGTATTGCTGCAGTTACAGATGCTATATAGAGTTTTGTGTCAAAGCCCGCATTGTACCAGAGTACAGTCCATATATCCATTATCAGTGAAAATGCTATTCCGGAGAGCACTCCGTATGCATACAGCAGAATGTTGCTTTTCTTTAACTGTACGGCGATCACGCCCGCTATCCATCCGATCAGTCCCCATGAAAGCATCTGAAATGCGGTCCACGGGCCCTGTCCGAAGTAGAAATTCGAGATAAGAGCAGAAAGTGAGCCGACCAGAAAACCCGCTTCACTGCCAAGATACATTGCCGTGATGACAGTTATTGCCGTGATAGGCTTAAAAAATGGGATAAATCTTCCAAGAACACTGATGGCAGTCATTATGGCGACAAGTACCATACGCCTTGTCCCGGTGCTCTTCTTTTCAAATCCGGTATAGAACAAAAGCAGGGAGAGCAACGCAACCGTAAGCGATACGATCAGATGCTTCTGTTCGTCGAACAGAAGAACACCCGAAACCGCCGCAGCAGGTATCAATATAAAGGGAATGACGATCTTTAAAAAAGATCTGAATTTCCTGTTTTCGATAACTATCAAAACTGCCTCCGTCAAAAATACATTTTCATTGGGTCAAAATTCATGACAACTGCCTTACTATCCCGTCAACAGTTACTGCTAAGCTTAATATACCTTTTGTCATCCTGCACGCCGAAGTTGTATAGAATCCGTTATTCTCAAAAAATCCGACCGGTTCGCCTTCCGACACTATTGCGCCTTTGAAGCATAAGGCACACCTGTCGGCGCACAATGCAGCAAATTCCGCATCATGAGTGACGATCACGCAGGTTATGCCGCTTTTTTTGAGGTTTTTAAGAATATCGGCAAACAGGCGTTTTTTCCCGGCATCCATTCCCTTGGTAGGCTCATCCGCAAGGATCAGCTTTGGGTCCGATGCCAGTACCTTGGCAAATCCCAATATCTGCTGTTCACCTCCGGAAAGATCATACGGATGCTTGCCATAAAGTGCCCGAATATCGCAAACAGGTTTAAGAAGCTCAAAGATCCTCTCCCGTTCATCCTTTCCGGACATGCTCTCGACCTCTTCCCTCACCGTATTGTAAAGGAAAAGCGTCCTTACATCCTGCGGAAGCATCGCTATACAGGAATTATAGAGACTTTCGTTCTTATACTCTTTAAGTTTCTTTCCGAATACCTTTACGGTACCGCTGTAGGACAGCGCAAGTCCCGCGGCGCATCTGACCGCCGTAGTTTTTCCCGACGCATTGCCACCGAGAACACAGAATATCTCATCTTTAAAAACAGTCAGGTCAAAACCGGTCAGGATGTCTTTGGAATATCTGTCATAGCGGAAAAACACATTTTTCATTTCAAGTGCTTTTTCTGCGAGGGGGATTCCTGCAGAAGAACTAACACGTTGTTCGGAACTTTCAGCCTGACTTATATCACTTTTTTCGTAATTTTCGCTTTTCTTAAGATTGATAAGTTGTCTGACAATATCACGCCCGTCTCTTACAGCGAGAGGCACGCGGTCCGTACAGCCTGACATCCCCATTATCTCATATAACCTGTACGAAGCCGGAAGTGCTTCAAACAAAGGTGAGGACATTTTAATATCTCTTATGGCTTTTGAAACCTCTGCATCTGTCACAAGCATTCCGTTTTCCATTACAAGCAGCCTGTCATCTTTGTAAATAAGCTCTTCAAGCCTGTGCTCCGCAATGATTATAGTTACGGCAAAATCCCGGTTCAGTTTTCTTAATGCCGTGAAAAAGGCTGAAGTCGAAACGGGATCAAGCTGAGCCGCAGGTTCGTCAAGGATCAGGATATCCGGATCCGTAACCATCACCGAAGCAAGATTTAAGATCTGGAGCTGGCCGCCTGATAGTTCATTGACATTTTTTTCATACCAGTCGTCTATCCCGAAATATTCTGCCATCTCAGCGGCTCTTGAAGCCATACGTTCCTGGGAATACCCATAATTTTCCATGCCGAAGACCAGCTCATGCCACACCTTGTCGGTAACCACCTGTTCATGCGGATCCTGTGCGACAAATCCGGTAACAATGCCGTCTTTCAGGTATGTAATGCTGCCTTTCATTTCTCCGAGCGGCCGCAGTTCCTCCTTCAGCATGCGCAAAAATGTAGATTTTCCGCTTCCCGTCTGACCGCATAAAACGACAAAATCCCCCTCTGACAGATCAAAATTCAGATCTTTAAGAGTCGGTTCTGTCATCCCCGGATAAGTATATGTCAGATCACTTACACTTAAAAGTTTCATTACACTAACCTCTTTCTGACCGGTTCGGTTTGTTTATATATTTTAAGACCGGTAAGCAGCAGGAACCTTTGATATCAGTCTGCGCCATCTGATATCTGCGATCAGATCCGTGATCACCGGAATGAGCATAAGCATCCCAAATGAGATATACCCGGCTACAGTCAGGACCGAATGCGATCTCATCGAAAAACGGGGGTAAAATTCCGTTGCAAAGCTCCCCGAAGCAGATGCGACCGCAGGGAGTACGCCAAGCATTACGATCAGGATTATTATTATGATATCCGATCCAAGAAACCTGTATGCTTTAAAACAGCTTCTTTTATGGCTTCCGTAGCCCCTCGATGCCATACTGTCCGCGGTTATTATGCCGTTTTCAAGTCCCCACGATACGGTTGCGGAAAATACATTCAATGCCGCCTTTATCCTGTCGATAGGATTATCATCCCTGTTGATCCCGATTGCCGTCTGTGCATCCTTTATTTCCCTGCTTTTTCTTCTGAGAAGCGGAATGTATCTGAGCCCCATCGACATAACGAGAGCGGTTTTCGGTGAGAGTCTTGCGAACATGTACAGCAGCCTGTCCCCGGTCATGATCACCGAGAAGACCCTGAACAAATACAGTACTCCGACAACCATGACCGCAGCACTGACTCCGTATATAAAAGCCTCGGCGGTTATGGGATTATCATTTAAAACGAATAGTACCGTAGCGCCGTTGTGGTTAAATATCGGTCTGACCAAAGCCAGAATTATGCCAAGACCAACAAAAAACATATGAGTTTCTTTCTTTTTCTCCGCTTTAATTACCGAAAACTGTATTATCCCGCCAAGGAAAGTCATCAAATGCAGTACAGGATTCATCGTAAACATTGAGAAAACCGCTACGGTAATATAATAAAAGGCAACTGTTACCGGATTATACTCCTTAAAGCTCCTCATTTACGATCTCCTTCCGGTTTGAGACTGTCATTTCCGAGATCGAGTGTATAGCACCATTCGATCTTATCCCCGTCTGTCAATTTATATCCGGCGCATCCAACCGAGGGCAGTTCGCCGTTTACTTTATATACCCAGCCTGAAAGATCCCCGTAATCAAGTTCATAAAGATAATTGATCCCGGAAATATACACTATTTCCGATCCGCCTTTATGATCCACACTGATCGAGTATTTTTTAGCCGCCTCTATCAGTATATCATAAACCGTTTCTCCTTCGTTCAGGTCAAATTCCGTAGTATCAAGGATACAACCGTCAGCAGGAATATGGTCCGAATCGGCGACCCCGTTCAGGATATCACAGCGTATGGACATCGTAATTTTACCTGCGGTATCGGTTTTTACTGACCCGTCATCTGAATAATAGCTCCCGGCACTTTTAAAATCTGTAAATATAACGATCAGTACCGCAGCAGCGGCAACGATCACTGTGAAAAGATAATTCTTCGGATGTTTCTTTTTTATCTTTAATACCGCAAAAGAGATAAGAACAAGTACTGCGATCACGATACAGGCGATCGGTTTGTAGTTGCTGCCGTTCTTGTGGGCAGGGTTATCTTTATCAGATCTGTTGTTTTGGTCTGTACCGGCTTTATCAGGTCCGGGGGCGTCGGTTCCTGTTCCTTCACTTAGGCCGTTTTCACTCTCATACCCGTCCTTATCATCGTTTCGTTCCGATCCGGTTTTATCATTTCCTGTTTCACCGATACTGGTTTCTTCGGTTCCGGGCTCGCCAGTGCCGGTTTCATCTGCCCCTGGTCCTACACCTTGTCCGTTCTCGCCATCATGCCCGTCGGTATCATCGGTTCGCCCCGGACCGGTTTTATCATTTCCTGTTCCACCGATACCGGTCTCATCAGTTCCGGTATCATCGGTTCGCCCCGTTCCGGTCTCGCCAGTTCCGGTTCCATCCGCTCCTGTTTCTACACTTTGTCCGTTCTCGCCTTCATATCCGTCCGTTTCATCGTTTCGTCCCGACCCGGTTTTATCGGTTCCTGTTTCACCAGACCCGGTCTCATCGTTTCCTGTTCCTGTGCTGTTTTCATCCCGTCCGTCCCGGCCGGTTTTTTCACCGGTCTCTGTCCCCTCTTCCCGGCCGGTTTCCATTTTTTCCATTACCCTGAGGCGTTTCCCTGCACATGAATCTAGCACGTAAAGGGGAGTTTTCCCTTCTTTCATCCTTACATACGAAACCAGTGAATAAAAGGACTGCACAGTTGCCGTGGCACTGTAAGCACCGTTATTATCATGCGAGAAACACCCCTCTGCTGTCTGAAATGAAAGAAGCCCGTCAAGAACGTTTCCTGAAGCCTTTATAAACCGCTCATCCTGCACACAGTCGATCCCCAGGGCTGACAGACATGCCAGAACCTGAGCTGTACTCTCCGCATTTTCCGTTCCAAAGCTCTTGTATGCGCCGGACTCAAGCTGTTTTTCGGAAAGAAACGTCAATGCTTTCCCGACAGCTTTTGAAAGTTTCTTGTTCTCCGGATCGACAGAAGGCGCAAGTGCCTGAAGGACCATGGCGGTCACATC
>JAILIQ010000339.1 GCA_024695205.1 Lachnospiraceae bacterium | reverse complement strand
TGCTTCTCATCGCCTGTCAGCTTAAGCGGCAGCATCCTGTCACAGTTGATCTCAAGATACAGCCCCTTTTCCTCAGCCATATTTTCGAAGCGGTTGCACAGATCCCTGAGAAGCGCATGGGATTCGTACTCAACAGGCGTCATATCCATCTTGTGCGCTTCGATCCTTGAAAAATCCAGTATATCGTTGATAAGGTTCAGCAAAACGATGCCGGAAGTTCTTATATTTTCCGCATAGCCTAAAAGTTCCGGTGATTTTGCCTCTCTCATGATCATCTCATTCATTCCGAGAACAGCATTGAGAGGTGTGCGGATCTCATGCGACATGTTCGCAAGGAACTGGCTTTTGGCATGATTGGCTTCATTGGCCTCATTACGAGCATCATCGATCTGCTTAAGATACAGCACTTCCTCGGTATCATCCTCGATCAGCAGGTACGATCCTATACGGCGTCCCTTCCTGTCCTTCAGCTTATTGATACGGATCTGGTAATGTTCCTCAACATCATTTCCGTCAACGCTGCGGGTCTGGATGTAGGTCGTCCTTCCGTATTCCTGACCGTTTTCCGCGAGTGCTTTTTTCATCGAAAGCAAAGGCTCGCCTGCATATGAAAACGTCTCTTCATTGAGCCCGAAACGGCTTTTTGAAAACGCATTCGCAAATATGCACTGATCCGAAACATCAAAAAGGATCAGGCCTTCTTTCATGTCATCAACGGCCATTCCGATCGTCTCACTCATCAGCTTGCGCGGTATAAACCGGACAATGCAGAAATATATCAGTGTTCCGGCTACCCCGTAAAAAATGACCGAAGCATCGAGTACAAGTCCGAACGCCATGTATAACAGGTTCAGAATAACGACAAGCAAAAGCACGGAAAGTATCATTATGTATTTCATACGATACAGACCGTAGCTTTTTACAACTCTGTAGATTATGAAGAAGAGGGTAACGACGACCGCTATATAGTCGATCGCAAGATGAATATAATAAGCAGGGAAAAAAGAGGCCTGGTAAAAAACAGCCCCTGTTTTCCCTGTTTTTTCAAATATTGAGAACTCATGTCCGAAAACCGGATTGAGCAGAATGGCCAGCGAATCGAGCGAAACCAGTATGAGCATCGGTATCCGCAGGATCCTGACAGGTTTTTCATGTTCCGTATATGAAAGCGCAAATCCGGTCAGATACAGAAGTATCCAGTCTATCGACGCAAAATAAACACTGTATGCGACTCCGGCGAAAACAGGATTCATAGAAACGGCTATCATTATATTGGCAACGATCGCCACCGTTCCGAACAGCAGTGCATTCCTGAGAAGCAGTCCGTATTCTTCCCTGATCCGCTTTACCGCTATAACTGTAAATATCAGATCTGTAATTGCCAGGCAATCAACCAGAACATACAAAACCTTCGTCAACATTATAAACACCTTCCGTACATAAGATCATAGCAACCCTATGTAAAGGATATCACAAATGTCGTGTTTTTTCAATCATTTCCATGATTTATACAAACGCAGAGGCACCGGTTCCGGTTTAAATATCGAATCCGAAATACCTTACAGCGTTGTTATAGGAAATATCCTGTACCATACGTCCGAGCACCTCTTCATCCCAGGGATACTCGCCTTTTTCAACGAAGCCGGCGATCAGATTGCACATGATGCGCCTGAAATACTCGTGTCTGGGGTATGAAAGGAAGGATCTGGAATCTGTGAGCATTCCGATGAAATTGCCGAGCACGCCCTCATTTGCAAGAGACTTCATCTGTGCCTCCATGCCGTCACGGTGATCGTTGAACCACCATGCGGAACCGTGCTGGAGCTTGCCGATCGCATCCGAATTCTGGAAACAGCCCATGATAGTCTCGATAACTGCGTTGTCATTCGGATCAAGGCTGTAAATGATCGTTCTCGGAAGCTTATTCTCAGTTGCGAGCGAATCAAGGAAGTCTGCGAGCTGAGGTCCCGGAGCACCGTTTAATATGCAGTCGTAACCGGTATCGGGTCCGAGCTGTTTGTACATAAAGCCGTTGTTATTGCGTTTACAGCCGTAATGAAGCTGCATTGCCCAGCCTCTTGCAGAATACTCTTCGCCGAAGAACCGGAGCATATAAGTCTTGTACTGAGCGATCTCCTTTGCGGTAAGTTCTTCTTTGGCATACGCCTTCTTGAATATCCCGGAAGCCTCTTCCTCACTGCAGGGCTCATAGGGAGCATATTCGATCCCGTGATCCGCAACATTGCAGCCATGCCCGGCAAAGAAGTCCATTCTGGCTTTAAGCGCACGTTTCACGCATTTTATGCAGACGATCTCAGTATCTGCGGCTTCGGCAAGCTTATTTACATAATCTGCAAATTCAGGCTTTTCGATATTTACGATCTTATCGGGCCTCCAGGCGGGAAGGACTTTGATCTTAAAGCTTTCGTCCGCCTTGATCTTTTCATGATATTCAAGGCTGTCAACCGGATCGTCTGTTGTGCAGACAAGCTTCACATTTGACATTTCCATGATACCGCGTGCGGAGAATTCAGGCAGCGCAAGCTGCTGATTGCACAGATTCCAGACTTCTTCGGCGGTCTTGCTGTTAAGAGCTCCGGCATAGCCGAAGTATCTGCGCAGTTCGAGATGGCTCCACTGGTGAACGGGGTTGCCGATACACTTTTCAAGGGTCTCCGCAAATTTAAAAAATTTCTCCTTTGCGGGTGCGTCGCCGGTAATAAATCTCTCATCCACACCGTTCGCGCGCATCAGCCTCCACTTGTAATGATCGCCCCCGAGCCATACCTCGGTAATATTGTTAAATCTTCTGTCTTCCCAGATCTCTTTGGGAGACAGGTGACAGTGATAATCCACGATCGGCATCTTGTCCGCATAATTGTGAAACAGGATCTTCGCCGTCTCGCTTTCAAGGATGAAATCCTTATCCATGAAGTTTTTCATTGGCATCTCCTTATCTGATACAGTTATCTCTGTACACGTCCCGAACCGTCTCCGCCGGCAAGCTTTTTAACCTCATCGACCGTTACCATGTTGAAATCGCCTTCAATACTGTGCTTTAAGCAGCTTGCGGCAACCGCAAATTCAATGGTATCCTGGGCCGGATAATCATTGAGGCATGCATAGATAAGACCTGCGCCGAAGGAATCACCGCCGCCCACACGGTCAACGATATGGATGCGGTAGGTCTTGCTGAAATAGTAATCATTGCCGTCATAGAGCATTGCCGCCCAATCATTGTCATTTGCGGAGATCGAACCTCTCAGGGTGATCGCAACCTTCTTGAAACCGAAGCGCTCTGCAAGCTGCTTTGCAACATCCTTGTAACCCTCATGGTTGACCTTGCCCGTTGTAACGTCGGTATTGGAAGCCTTGATACCGAATACATCATCGGCATCCTGCTCATTTGCGATGCAAACATCAACATACTGCATAAGCTCGCCCATTACCTTGCCTGCTTTTTCCTTGCTCCAGAGCTTATTGCGGTAGTTGAGGTCGCAGCTGATCTGTACGCCCTTGGCCTTGGCAGCCTTGCATGCGGCAAGACAGATCTGTGCACAGTTATCGCTTAATGCAGGTGTGATCCCTGTAAAATGGAACCAGTCTGCACCCTCAAAAATATCATCCCAGTCAAAATCCTCTAAAGCTGCGGTCGCGATCGATGAACCCGCTCTGTCGTAGATTACCTTGGAAGGTCTCTGGCTTGCGCCCTTCTCAAGGAAATAAATGCCCACTCTGTCGCCGCCGCGCACGATATCATCCACATCAACACCGAATCTGCGCAGTGAATTAACACCTGCCTGTCCTATCTCGTGCTTGGGAAGCTTGGTAACAAATGCCGCATCGATCCCGAAATTGGCAAGCGAAACAGCAACATTGGCCTCACCGCCGCCGTAGGTCGCACCGTAGGTATCTGCCTGCAGGAATCTGTAATAGCCCTCAGGGGCAAGTCTTAACATGATCTCTCCGAATGTAACTACTCTTTTCATGGTTATCCTCCTGTAATGTCTGTTATGCTTAGTTTAGCTGCTTATTTTCTTATCAGATGGAAAGCAAGTCCGCCGAATTCTTCCTTAAGATATACCGCCTTGATCTTGCCCTTATCATCCTTCTTGATCGAATCATAATCGAATTTCGCACCGCGCTGTTCAAGATGATACATGGCACGCTCAACCGAATTGGTCCTGATCCCGACATGTCCGTTTGCGCCGGGGAATTTAACCTTTGTAAGCTCGATCCCGCTTCCCGCAAATATGGAGCTGTTGCCGTCCTTACGCTCAAATCCGAACAGTGTGTTCAGTCTGTCGGCACTCTCTCCTGCCTTGTCGGCATCATCGATATTTACACCCACATGCGCAAGCTCAAAGCCCAGGATCGTATCAACCGCCTCTTTCGAAAGCCTTGTGATCTCTGCGAAATTCTTTGCGGCAACAAGCTTCTTGTCAACCATCCAGCTGCCTCCGCAGGCAATGATCTTGTCAAATGCAAGATAATTACAGATATTCGATGAATTGATACCGCCTGTAGGCATGAATTTTACCGCACCGTAAGGAGCTGACATCGCCTTGATCATCGGAAGTCCGCCCGCTGCTTCGGCAGGGAAGAACTTAACTACTTCAAGTCCCGCTTCAAGCGCCATTTCGATATCGCTCGGAGTCGAGCATCCCGGAACCACCGGAATATTTTTGCTTACACAATAATCAACAACCTTGGGATTGTAACCGGGGCTGACGATGAACTTCGCGCCGGCGGAAACGGCTCTGTCCACCTGCTCTGTGGTAAGAACAGTTCCTGCACCCGTAAGCATCTCGGGGATCTCCTTTGAGAGTATCCTGATCGATTCCTCTGCTGCTGCCGTTCTGAAAGTAACCTCCGCGCAGGGAATTCCGCCTGCCATCAGGGCTTTTCCAAGCTCCAGCGCATCTGCGGCGTCATCAAGCGCCACAACAGGCACAATACCTATGTTTCCAAGTTTGACCAAAATATCATTCATAAATCTGACACCTCCGTTTCACATTATGAAACCACGTTCCGTTTTTATGAATTCAGTATAACCCGTTTAATGAAAAAAGTCAACCACGGGTTTTGGAATATAATAATCTGTTTTTTCTTATCTCTTGCCAATTGTGTCATTTATGATAAAATGAAATATAGTTTCATAATGTGGAATATGATTATGTGTAAGAATACCGGGGCACATTTCACATCAAAATGCGCCCTAAAAGAATAAGCAAGGAGTACACCATGAAAGACACCGGTAAAACATCCGCTGCCGCCAATCCTATCCAGTCTGCAGACAGGATATTTTCAATACTTGAAGCACTGGCCGATCACGGCCCGATGCGTATAATAGATCTGAGTGAACTGCTGGATCTTCACAAAAGCACCGTACACCGGCAGCTGGCCTCCCTTACGAGCATGGGATATGTCGTACAGGATGAACAGACCGGTTATTATTCGCTTACCTTCAAGCTTGTCGAGCTGTCCAGCAAGATCCTGAAGAATACCGATATACTGGGTCTTGTACGCCCTTATGCAGAGAGACTCAGCGAGCAGTGTGACGAGACCGTACATTTTGTAAAACGAAGCGGGAACATTGTCCTCTACCTTGATAAGGTTGAAACACAGTCCGTCCGGATGCGTTCGGTAAGGCTTTCGTCACAGGTAGGCCTGTCCCGTCCCATGTACTGCTCCGGAGTGGGAAAAGCCATCATGGCGCAGCTTCCCGAGAGCGAAGTCGATGAATTATGGAAGAACAGCGTTATCGAAAAAAAGACCGAACATACTATAACCGATCTCGGCGCATTAAAAAAAGAGCTCAAAGAGACTCTTAAACGCGGTTATGCACTTGATGACGAAGAAAACGAACTCGGTATCCGCTGTATCGCTGTTCCTGTCTACGACTACAGGGGTGAGCCGATCTACGCGATGAGTATTTCTACACTTGTAGGAAGAATGCCCGACGAAAGACTTGAAGAACTTGCGCTGCTGCTGAAGCAGACCGCTTCGGATATTTCAAGAGTACTCGGAAGCACGAAAGCAATTTGAGCTAAGGGTAAGGGGTCAGTGGAAGTGAGCTAAGGGGACGGGGTCAGTGGTTCATTTTTCGTCGAAAAATGAACCACTGACCCCGTCCCCTTAGCTCACTTAGCTCATCCAACCTTAAGCTTAAATTTCTGAATTCCCTTATTGTCACTCTCATCAAATTTATCGATAGAAGCGCCTATTGCACGAAGCTTCTTCTCAAAACCTTCATAGCCTCTTTCGATATATTCAACGTGTTCTACAACTGTAAAACCTTCTGCAACCAGTCCTGCAATGACCAGAGCTGCGCCGGCACGAAGATCGGGTGCACATACCGTAGCGCCCGTAAGCTTTTCGACACCGTTTATGATCGCGGTATTACCCTCGACCTTGATGTTCGCACCCATTTTGGTAAGCTCATCGACATATTTGAACCGGTTCTCAAAAATACTCTCGGTAATGATACTCGTCCCTTCACAGGTTGCAAGGGAAGTCGTCATCTGAGGCTGCATATCCGTCGGGAATCCGGGATATACAAGCGTTTTTATCTGAGTATTGCCAAGTCTTCCGGTATTGCTGGCATCAACACGTACAGAATCGTCTTCCTCGGTTACTTCCACGCCGATCTCCACAAGCTTGGCTGTGATCGCCTCAAGATGCTTGGGGATAACGTTCTTTATACATACATTTCCACCGGTTGCGGCGGCAGCGAGCATAAATGTACCCGCCTCGATCTGATCGGGGATGATCGAATATGTGCTTCCGTGAAGCTTCTGAACGCCCTTGATCCTGATAACATCGGTTCCGGCGCCCTTGATGTTCGCACCCATACTGTTCAGGAAGTTCGCCACATCAACGATATGAGGCTCCTTCGCACAGTTTTCGATAATAGTCTGGCCTTCGGCAAGCGCCGCGGCAAGCATGACATTGATCGTAGCGCCTACCGAAACAATATCAAAGAAAATATGTCCGCCCTTAAGGCTTTCTGCCTTGGCATTGACCATACCGAAGCTGATATCAACATCAGCTCCCAGCGCCTTAAATCCCTTAATATGCTGTTCGATCGGCCTGCTTCCTATATTGCAGCCGCCGGGAAGCGGAACCTGCGCATCCCTGCATTTGCCGAGCAATGCACCGATAAGATAGTATGAACCTCTCATCTTACGCATGCTCTCATTATCAACCTTTGTTGTATTTACACGACCAACGATCTTTACTGTATGACGATCCTTTCTTTCGATTACGGCTCCTATCTCCGCCAGTGCATCAAGTAAAACATTTATATCCAAAACATCCGGAATATTCTCTATAATAACCTGTTCATCGGTCATCAATGCTGCCGCAATGATACCCAGAGCAGCGTTCTTGGCTCCGTTGATCACAACTTCGCCTTCAAGACGCTGTCCGCCTTTTATAACGTATTGTTCCATCTATATATCCTCCGGTAACGATAATCTGAAATTATCGCAACCTGCTCTTTTCTATGATTTATTTTCGATAATTCCGGAAACCTGTGTCTTTCCGGACTGATACAACGATCTTATGTACACTCTAAAAAGCCGCTAAAAACCAGCAGCTTCATATAAGAACACAAAATTATGTCAAAATTGTGTTAATATGATTATAACACAAACGTAGAATTTGTAAATACTAAATTCACGCATTTTTCAATATATTTTTGATTATTTCAACATTTGTGAGAACATATGTTTGATACAGTCTTTTCACCGCTTTTAAGCTGTTGTAAATAAGGTTTGGGCAATGCTTTCGGCTGATTTTCAAAAACAGGCTTTTTTTTTGCGAAAATCTGTCGTATAATGTCATCATAATAAATGTAAACGCTAATTATGGGGTGAAAAAGCCTGTCAGTGTAAAGGAAGTGGATATATGCCTAATTTTTTGGATATCAAGTCTGTAACCGGAAGCGACGAAAGACTGGTCAAGCAGGATCTGAAGTTCAGAACCGGAAAATTTATCTGGAAAGTTGTTTTTAATATAGAATTGAATCCCGCGACGGTCAATAATCAGAACCTTCAGGTCTATAACAGCCAGAATAAACCTGTTGACACAAAGATCTCCTATAATTCTTCCGCCAACACGATCGAAATAGAGCCGAAGGAGCCGTACTCAACCGGCGAGGTTTATACGCTTCATGTCGGGACCCGTGTTGAGTCAAAGGGTGGTCAGAAATTAAAAAATGAGATATCAATAGAATTCGCTGTGTAAATCATTTACACAGCGAATCTTTTTTTGTATATTTTATTTTCTGCATTATTTAAGAGGAGCGATCTCAGGAAAAATGATCTAATCATCGCTTCCCGAAACAAGATCCTTCAGCATGACCACATCTTCCTGCTCAAATCTTTCCTCGTCACTTCTTGCAAGAAATACCCTGGCATTTCGCGTTTCGACACTGTCTATCGCCTTATTTATCAGTTCGCCGAGTTTTCTTACCGGATCATTCTCGGAACGGATATACCTGTGGATCTGTTTCTGTAGTTCGGGCTGTGCTTCTTTTGCAAGAAGGAAGCCACTGTCACGAAGCTTATAGTATGCCATCTCCTCCAGTTCTTTTTCGCTCAGATCGGAAATATGAATCCTCTGGGGGAACATGCTGTTCAAATCACGGTTTTCTTTTAGCAGTGCGCTGATCCCGCTTCTGTCATCTGTAAGCACCACTGCCGTTCTTCCGGTCAGTTTCTCGTTGATCTCCAGCAGTGCGTTGACCGTTTCACGGGTCATTTTTCCGGCAGAACGGATCACAAAACATGAACCGATCAGTGAATCCAGCTTTCTGTTCAGATCCTGCGGACCAAGCTTGGCCGCTTCGACCTTCAATATCTGCTTATGAACCAGGAAGCCGCTGTTAAACAGTATCCTGGCGATTCCTCTTATGATAACGTTCTTTTCGGCTTCGCTCGGACCGGTAACCACCATGCAGATATTTTTGATCTGAGGATTAAGCAGTATTTCAATGGTCTTGATCAACTGATTTCTGACATCTGACCGGAATGCATAGAATTCAAAATAGTCCTCGAATTCTTCATGTCTCTTGCTTAAGAAAGCTCCGAGCAGGCTGCTTTCGTCGATTTCCTTAACATTTCTGTTATCGAAATTGAAGGAAACCGTTTCAACAGGACCTTTTTTCTTATTTTCACCGGGTTCTGCAGGTTCCTGATGTTCCTGGGGTTCCCGGGGTTCCTGGGGCTCCCGGGGGTCCTGAACCTCTATGGTCTTATTGATCTCTTCTGTTTCTTCCGGATTGGAAATTCCTGTTTCACCGGATCTGTCTGTTACTTCATTCTTTTCGGATTCGTCTGCATTACCGAGTTTACCGTCTTCCCCGGTTTTGCCCGTTCCTTCATTCTTTCCGGGTTTATCTGCTTCCCCGGGCTTACCGTTTTCCCCTGCTTTATCCGGTTCTACGTTCTTCACAGTCTTATCTGTGGCTCCGATTTTTTCATTTTCCCAGGTTTTAGCGGTTTCTTCACTCTTTCCGGTTTTATCTTCTTCACCGGTTTTTTCTGTATCACCGTTTTTACCGGGAACTGTGGATTTTGTAACGGTCTGCGAAGCAGCGTTTTCGCCCTTGTCAGGCAGCTCTTCCTTCTTTATTCTGGCGTTTCTCTTTTCTTCACGCTCTCTGGCGCGTTTTTGCTCAGCCAGCCTTTCATTTTCACACTCGATCCTGATCAGCTGTGCAAGCTCACTTTCCTCTTCTTCAAGGAATGTATTGATCCATGCTTCGTCGCCTTCTACAAAATCGCTCTTGATATTGATCCCGACGCTTTCTACAGTCGTCTCCTCTTCGTATTCCTTTATCTCTTCCGCAAAATCATCCTCTTCGGATTCCTGCTTCGAAGCCGTGCTTACTACAGCAGTATCCTGTGTGACTGCTTCCCGGTCATTTGACGTTCCGGCTTCTTTCTCTTCCGTGGTCACACGTTCGCTGTCCTGACCTGATGCGGAATCATCTGCATATATTCTTTCGGGGACAGCTGTCGTTTCTGATTCAGCTGCACTTTCCGGTGCTGTTGCAATATCGGAAATTGTATCATTTTCGGAAGCTTCTCCATTTTTAACAACCGAAACTTCCTTGCGGTCCGAGGCTCCGGCATCGGATGTTTCTTCCGCTTCCTGTCCTGACTTGGTGCTGAATATTTCTTTTTCCTGCCCCGACTCGACACCTAATATTTCTTTTGTCCTGTCCTTCTGGCCGGTAGTGCTTATTTCTTCATCCCGCTTCTGTCCGGCGTCGTATGTCTCTTCCGCTTCCTGTCCCGACTCGGAGTTAAATATTTCTTTCTTCGAATCCTTCCGCCAGCCAGCGCTTATTTCTTCTTCATACCGCTTCTGCCCGATACCGGTTATTTCCTCTTCTTCCCTCTTCTGTCCGGCGTCGTATGTCTCTTCCGCTTCCTGCCCCGACTCAGCACCAAATATTTCTTTTGTCCTGTCCTTCTGCCCGGCAGTGCTTATTTCTTCTTCCCTCTTCTGCCCGGCATCGGGGCTGCTCAGATCCAGTTCTCCCTTGTAATATGCCTTCAGCGCTTTTGCGCGTTCAACATAGGGGCCGTCACCAAACCAGACTTCTATATCATTGCATTCCTTTATGCACTTATCGCTCATTCCCGATTTGTGATAAAGCTTCGCAAGCTCATAGGCCCAGACTTCGATATATTCCTTTTCCTTCAGCTTTTCAAGGCTGTCGATAAGTGTCCTGACCGGTTTCCCCTCGATCTTGTCGATATTGTATCTGAAAATGTGGTTGTAAAAATCATCCCCCGATATGTCCTTAAAATCGGCGAAGTATTTTTCGGCCGCGTTGACATTTTTTATTTTCACAGACAGATTGATCAGCTGCATAAGTACGCTTCTGGTCTTCTTTCTGTTATATATCTCACGAAGGCAGTCAAAGCCTTTTTCATACATTCCGTTTTCAATATACAGGTCAGCCATAAGGTTGACATCTGAATTATTCTTGATCAGATGGATGTCAAGTCCTTCCGCCAGCTCAAGAGCCTCATCCTGACGACCCTGACGGATACATTCCTTGATCTGTTCAAGCATTACGAAATTTCTGTATCTTTTCACCTTTAAAGTTCCTCCTGCACGGTCGCCGTTCCTCCCAACAGTCCGGCCAGCGTTTTTCCGTTTAAGATCCTGTCTTTTTCCCCAAAATACGCTACTTTACCTGCATTCATCACACACAGATGCGTTGCTATGCGTTCTATCTCCTCCATATAATGGCCGATATAGATCACGGCGATCCCGCTCCTGCGCAGTTCCTCGATCGCCTCAAGTATCTGGTCCGCCGACTGCATATCGATCCCCGTGGTCGGCTCATCCATGATAACGAGGCGTGGCGAATGAAGGAGCGCGACCCCGATATTCAGACGTCTTTTCATACCTCCGGAATACTCCGAAACCCTTTTTTTAAGGAGCCCGTCATCGAATCTTATGATGCGGCATACCTGCTCGATACGTTCCTTAAGCAGAGCCTTGGGGACCCCGTTTATCCTGCCCCAGAATTTCAGATTGTCCAGACCGCTTAATGTTTCATACAATGCGATATCCTGAGGTACGTAACCTATCAACGGCCTTACGCTTCCAGGGTCATGTACAAGATCGACACCTTCGAGCAGGATCTCTCCGCTGTCCGGTTTTGTAAGTGTCGCTATCATGGAAGTGAGCGTCGTCTTTCCCGCACCGTTGGCACCGACCACTCCGAGCGTCTGCCCGCCGTCTATCGCAAATGATACATTATCCACGGCTTTAAACCCGCGATAACTCTTACTGACATTTTTCAGTTCAAGCATAAAACCAAATCCTTACATTTCCGTATAGAATCTTAATGTCTCACGAAGCTCGTCCGGCACATTCACACCTTTTGTTTCCATTCCCTTGATGCGCAGCATAAGCTCTCTTCCGCGTTTGCCGCGTTCACGCATGTCCCTTGCAAATGCATCCTCAAACATCGGCTGTGACAGCAGCCTTTTACGTATCGGCGCTGCAAACGGACAATATGTTGCAAGCATGTCTCTTGCGACCTTGTTCAGTTTCATGGCACCGTTTGCTTCATTTTTTATCCAGATCTCGTAATCGAGAACAAATATCTCCCTGAGATTGTTCCTGCCTCTTTGTATCTGCAGTTTAAGCTTTTCACGCCTTTCGTCGGAAAGCTCACGGTTTTTCTTGTAAAACTGGATATAATCCGAATATTCGGAAGTAAGCGAATGTATCTGGATATTGTTCCAGTTCGGGCCCTGTATCGTTTTGCACAGATCCCACTTAAATCTTCCGAACGCCTTGATCATCATGTCTTCAAAGTTGTTGAACATAAATGCCGGTGTGAAAAATCTTCCTTCGCTGTCACGTTTCCGACCCGAGATCTCCTGCCACATGATAACATTCTGTCCGACCATCGGAAATACGACGAATTCCGGGAATACCTGTTTCATGAGGTATTCCTTGTCGATACCGTGCTCCGGATCGGTAAACAGTGTTTCCCTGCGGAACACTGAGAAATCTATTTCCAGAAGCTTCTTCACTGTCTCATTGATCCTTGCCGCCGAACAGAAGGCTTTCTGCATATTGCCTATAAACATTCCCGAATGGATGAACGGCACAAAAATCGAGAGCTGGCCGTTTACCACTCTGTTGCCGGCCATCATGACTTCCTTTATCTCATGCTCGAGCTTTTTCTTACCGTCCGTGGCCATGATCTTCTCGGTTGCGTCATCTATCGCTCCCTGCTTGCGCTTTTCACGGAGCATGTCGGCATAATCCTGTCCCATGCCGTTTCTTGACGGTTCGCGTTCGCTGTTGTAAATCTTCATAAGCCATCTGCTCATGCTGTAAACGGCGCAGGGGCCTTCGGAAACATCGGTTTTAACCGCGCACAGTTCAACCAGCTGCTCGTGGGTCAGGAGTTTTTCACTGAGAAGTCCGAAATCAAGAAACATCTCAACAGCCGGATCCGCCGGGTTGCCCTCCAGATATTTTACCGCAGTCTTCAGATACAGATCGTAATACTGGATCGCAAGTATCTGACGCAGTTTTCTTACATCCTCATCCGTTGATTCCTTGTCCTCGAGCGCGGCAAATTTCTCCACTGCCTGTTCGAGAGCGGTAGCTTTATCCTCCGGATAATCCGTATATTTAAACAACTGCCGCATGCTGTCAGTTAACGAATCGGCTTTATTGATCGTCGTGCTGTCTGCAGCAAGATCGCTCTCACCCTCGCTTCTGAAGTCATTTCCCTCGGCATATGAAAGATACAGGGACTTGATCTCTTCGTCATTGTCATACCAGAAACGTCCCGTGGTTTCGACGATCAGCTTCCTGATCCTGTCTCTGCACGCAAAACAGCCGCCTATCAGATCCTCAAGTTCCGATGTCGGCACACCGGCCGCCTTCATCTCTATCCCGAGGCTCAGCATGGCCCTGAAGAGGCTGCTGTTCTCATCCCCGGCATAGATCATAAATACATTTACGATATAATCACAGGCCTGATTGCAGGCATCACGCAGGATCACGATCTGTTCGTAAATGTTCTTCAGAACACTTGCGGGAAGGCTTTCGCACGGCGCATAAAAGGCCTTCAGCGTATCAAGCGGGATCCTTGAATACTCAATCTGGGCTTCAATTTCATCAGGGTTGTCGGTTACACTTTCAAACGGCTTCAGCAGAGGAATATCCGGGATCATTACAGCCTTACAGCCGGATTTGGCTATCAGCTTCTGATATTCGGAGTAAGCCGTACGGGTCTCATCCAGAATATCCCCGGCCTCCTTAACAAGCTGTCTGTACTGGGCATACAGTTCCTTAAGCATGTTCGACTGGGTATATACCGTGATCCCGCCATAGTCCTTATTTGATGCGAGCAGGGCGTTCAGGTTTTTGGGAGTGTCCGCATTCAACACATACACGCCTGCCCCGTCGGGAGTGTAACACATATTCTCGAAGGCTTCGCCCGCAAGCTGTTCGAAACCGACAACAGCGCCCGCAGAACAATTGGTGATGTATCCGCGCCCCTTAAGACACAGCTTTCCCTTTAAGACCATATACATACAGCCCGGTGCATCTCCCTCGTTATAAAGAATCTCACCTGCTTTAAACTGATTGACCGCATTTATCTTCATAGACAGCTCCCCATATATATTCCCTTCTGTATCTTTATCATTATACTTTAAATCCGCCGAAACATAAAGAGTTTTTTAGCCGTATTCAAAAAAAGGACTGTGCATGTTCGGTTTATCATGCAACAGTCCTTATATCTGTTAAATAAAAGCCGCGCGATCTGCTTTGAACGACAGCTACCACCGTTACCCATACAGTTAACTCGGCCCAGGCTGCCTCGCAACACACAGAGCATTCCGCTTAGTGCTGCTGCATTCCTGCCCTGACACGGTTCACG
>JAILIQ010000336.1 GCA_024695205.1 Lachnospiraceae bacterium | reverse complement strand
CGGTAAGCTCACCCAGAGCTTACCGAAGAGATGAAGCATCATTACACCATGGTATTAAGATCCCATATCGATCTTGCAAGAGCCCATTTCCCCGAAGGCGTCAGCGGTTCCAATATCGACATGCTCGCACGTGCGCCCTTCTGGGAGGAAGACCTTGATTACGAACATGGCACCGGTCACGGTATCGGTTATTATCTGAATGTTCATGAACCGCCCGCAAGCATTTTCTGGAGCACTGCCCGCAAGAGCTGCACGATCCCGCTTAAGGAAGGCATGCTCCTTTCAGACGAGCCCGGCATCTACATCGAGGGCAAATACGGTATCCGTATTGAAAATGATGTAATGGTTGTAAACGGCGAAAAGAACGTATACGGTCAGTTCATGCATTTTGAGCCGATGACGCTCTGCCCTTACGATCTTCGCCCCGTTATCCGCGAAGAGCTGAATGCTGCCCAGATACGTTACATCAACGATTACCACAGGATCGTCAAAGAGCGCCTTATGCCCTGTCTTGATGCGGAAACTGTTCAGTGGCTTGAAGAAGCTACTAAACTGTAAGACGGCATAACTGTCCGGCATATGAGGACTGTCGACGGGTGAAGTAACATCCCCCACATAATATTAAAAACTTACAAATGGCTTCCGCGCGGTGAAATTCTAGGATCCGCTTATGCAGATTATTTGTAAGTTTTTATATTGTGCGGGGGATTTAGAAACCCGTTCACGGCAGTTCTTACATATACTGTTGTAGAAAATTAACTGTCTTCGGTTTAGGTTTATATAAACCCATTCACCTAAAATCCCACTCTTCCATCAGTGCACTGTTATATAGCCGGCGCCGTTATCGATCTTTAATTGTCTGAAGCCGTCACCTCTGCGCAGAATATCGAGCTTAAGACCGGTCTTGCGGGATTCAAGGAGCTCTATCCTGCCGACAGTGTTGGTTGCCTGTATATCGTAATCCTGAGCTGTTGATGCAAGATCGACATCGATATCTCCCATTCCGCTCTTTATCGAGAATTCTCCCGCTTCAAGATATTTGATACATGTACTTCCTCCGCCGATCTGGATCGCTCCGTTGCCGGCAACTTTCAGATCATCGATCGACAGACTGCCTGCGCCGATCTGAACAACGAAGCGGGATGTATTGATCCTGCCTGCAGATACCGAACCGGTCCCGACATCGATCTTAAAATTCCTTAGCTCATCCTGAGGGATATAAACGATCAGCTTTGCTTTCTCGCCGGGATCGATGCTGTTTCCGATATTCCAGCCAAGAACTTCCATATTTTCCCTGTTGGCGGCCTTTACGTACAATGTACGGTCGGTGACATAGGCTTCTGTCTTGGAAATATCCATATTTTCGATGTAGCAACCCCACTGTTCGGCATTCTGTATCTCGATATCGGCATACTGGGCTGTTATATCTACCGACAGGATGTCCTGTTCTATCTCAAATTGTTTATTGCCGATATTTTTGTTAAGCTCGTCTCTTCTTATGTATCTGTAACCTTTAGAGCCCCAATACAGCAGATTGCCTAACACAACAAGTATCAGCGCACATATCAGCAACACATTTATTATTCTTTTCATTTTGACCTCCATATCGCAAGTTACAGATTAACCGCTTTTTTTATCACTTTCGGATACAGTCCCGTAACCTTCGGAAGCAGTTCAAATCCGCATTTTGCGGCCAGTATGAATACGATTATACCAAGTGCGGCAGCCGCAAGCCCGATCCCTATGCTCTCAACAGATACTATAGGTGCGGAAGCGATATTACAGAAAGCTTCAAATAACACAAATATACATCCGCCGATAAGAGCTGCCGAAACCACGGCAAATACAGCTGCGAACAGGAATACGACCGCAGTCAGTATGCTTATGCCCACAGTTGAAACAAGGATCAAGAGTGTCCCGAAGATCAGGGCAAGCGGACGGGGAAGATTCGAATGAGAATCGCTTTGTGCCTCAGTATTCCCGCTTGTATCAACGTTGTTTGCGGGGTTATCCTCACCGTTTAAAGATCCGTTTTTATCCCGGTTCGCTGAAGATGCGTTTAAGGAACGAAGCTCTTCTGTTACCTCAGATTTTGCCAAAGTTTTGTCTGTTTCCCTGCCGAACCTTCGTAATGCACCGGTCAGTGCTGGAGCGGCAGAAATATTTCCGAGCCGTTCACGTTCGGCCATCGTGTCCCAGTATTTTAGACTCATCTTATTAACCTCTTAATAAAACTTTATATGGATTTATTGTATTATATGGTGTACAATAAGGCAAGCAAAAAAGTGAATGCAAAACAGGAGGAAGTATAACCATGAACAACCCTATAGTTACATTCGAAATGGAAAACGGCGGCATCATCAAAGCTGAGCTGTATCCCGAGATTGCCCCCAATACGGTGAATAATTTCGTTTCACTTGTAAAAAAAGGCTTCTATGACGGTCTTATCTTTCATCGTGTCATCGAAGGCTTCATGATCCAGGGCGGCTGTCCCGACGGAAACGGAATGGGCGGTCCCAGATATTCCATTAAGGGAGAATTTAACGAAAACGGTTTTAAGAATGATCTTAAGCACACCAGAGGAGTCCTTTCCATGGCAAGATCCATGATGCCCGATTCAGCCGGCTCCCAGTTCTTTATCATGCATAAGGACGCACCGCATCTTGACGGCAGCTACGCCGCATTCGGCAAGGTTACAGAAGGCCTTGACACAGTTGACGCAATCGCTTCGACTCCCACCGATTACAGTGACAGACCCTACGAAAACCAGCGTATGAAAAAGGTGACCGTAGAAACCTTCGGAGTTGATTATCCCGAGCCCGAGAAGGTTGACTGACCTGTTGTATTCTTAAGGGCAGCCGCCCCGATCATTTTTCTTTGTTATATGATTCTCCTCGTTCAAAGCAGATTGAGTATTCATATAATGCGGAAAACCGATCAGGAACGGCTGCCCTTTTTTGTCACGATTCAAAGATGTTCCAGGAGATAATCGTAACAGGCTCATATCCTTTCAAGAAAGGCAGTTACGAGTTTATATAATCTCTCAACAGAAGATATTCCGAGCTTTTCACCTACAGAATGAATATCCTTGAGCTCCGGTCCTATCGAAACACAATCGAGTCCTTCAAGTGCCTCGCTGAACAGACCGCATTCAAGACCTGCATGGATCGCTGTGATAACAGGCTTTTTACCTGTCTGCTCCTCATATACTCTGCTTAATGTTTCTCTTACCGGCGAGTCTTTTCTGAAAGCCCATCCCGGATAATCACCTCTTATGCTTACAGTACCGCCGCAACTATGTACAGCAGCTTCTATCCTGTCTCTAAGAGCAAATTTCTGCGAGGAAAGTGAAGATCTGACTGAGAGCGAGAACTTTAATTCGCGGTCAATGGTCCTTACTACACCGATATTGGATGAAGTCTGTACCAGACCTTCTATGTCAGGGCTCATTGCCGCAACACCCTGGGGAACAAGGAACAGGGCATTGATGAAGCGTT
>JAILIQ010000334.1 GCA_024695205.1 Lachnospiraceae bacterium | reverse complement strand
GATGATGAAGTCGGCAGGATCCGTGATGTTATCGACGCTGAGTACATGGTAGAAGGTGATCTTCGTCGTGAGACAGCGCTGAACATCAAGAGACTTCAGGAAATCGGATGCTACAGAGGAATCCGTCACAGAAAGGGACTCCCTGTTCGCGGACAGAATACTAAGAACAACGCAAGAACCAGAAAGGGTCCGAGGCGTACAGTTGCTAACAAGAAGAAATAATTCAGGAGGTTAGGTTAAGACATGGCAGTAAAGACAACCAAAAAAGTGACCAAAAAGCGTGTCAAGAAGAATATCGACCGCGGACAGGCACATATTCAAGCATCTTTCAATAATACAATCGTTACTCTGACCGACGCTGAGGGCAATGCTATTTCATGGGCAAGCGCAGGCGGACTCGGATTCAGAGGTTCTAAGAAATCTACTCCCTATGCTGCACAGATGGCAGCTGAGACTGCAGCCAAGGCAGCAGTTGTTCACGGACTTAAGTCTGTTGACGTATTTGTAAAGGGACCCGGATCGGGTCGTGAAGCAGCAATCCGTGCATTACAGGCTTGCGGCATCAACGTAACAAGCATCAGAGACGTAACACCCGTTCCTCATAACGGATGCCGTCCGCCCAAGCGTAGAAGAGTCTGATAGGAGGTAGAACAGAATATGGCTAGAGATAGAGGACCCGTATTAAAGAAGTGCAGATCATTAGGCATTGAGCCTATGTTTCTCGGAATCGACAAGAAGTCGACCAGAAGCGTAGCCCGTCAGGGTAAGAAAGTCAGCGAATACGGATTACAGTTAAAAGAAAAGCAGAAGGCTAAGTTTATTTACGGAGTACTTGAGAAGCCCTTCAGAAATCTGTTTGCAAAGGCAGAGAGAATGAAGAACGGTACAGCAGGTGAGAACCTGATGACTCTTCTTGAGCTTCGTCTTGACAATGTACTTTTCCGTCTCGGATACGGAAGGACCAGAACCGAAGCAAGACAGATCGTTGATCACAGACATGTACTTGTAAACGGCAAGATCGTTAATATTCCTTCTTACGAAGTTAAGGTTGGCGATACTATCGAGATCAAGGAAAAAGCAAAGTCAGCTCAGAGATATAAGGACATCCTTGAGGTTACCGGCGGAAGAAGCGTTCCCGCATGGCTTGAGGCTGATCATGACAACTTAAGCGGCAAGATCGTTGCTCTGCCTACCAGAGAGCAGATCGATGTTCCGGTTAATGAGATGCTTATCGTCGAGTTGTACTCCAAATAATAATTGGAGCATCATAAAAAAGGAGGGTTCTTATAAGTGTTTGATTTTGAAAAACCATCCATCGAAATTACAGAGATTTCAGATGATAAAAAGTATGGCCGTTTTGTTGTTGAACCCCTTGAGAGAGGTTACGGAACCACACTTGGCAATGCACTCAGAAGGATCATGCTTTCATCGCTTCCCGGCTCCGCTGTCAGCAGCGTAAAGATCGCTGGTGTGGTACATGAATTCTGCGGCATTCCGGGAGTTAAAGAGGACGTGACCGAGATCATCATGAACATCAAGAGTCTGGCTATCAAGAACAACAGCAATGAACCCAAGACTGCATACATTGATTTTGAGGGCGAAGGCGTTGTAACCGCAGGCGATATCAGAGTGGATTCGGATGTTGAGATACTCAATCCCGAGCTCGTAATCGCAACCTTAAGCGGCGGCGCCAATTCAAGACTTGAGATCGAAATGACGATCACCAACGGAAGAGGTTATATCAGTTCCGACAAGAACAAGACCGATGATCTTCCGATCGGCGTGATCGCAGTTGATTCAATATATACACCCGTTGAACGTGTAAATATGACGGTTGAGAATACCCGTGTAGGTCATGTTACTGATTTTGACAAGCTTACGCTTGATGTATGGACCAACGGAACTCTTGGACCCGATGAGGCGGTAAGCCTTGCGGCCAAGGTACTCAGCGAGCATCTGAACATTTTCATAGATCTGTCTGAGAATGCAGCGGCAGCGACCGTTATGGTTTCGAAGCCTGAGAATCCGGCTTCCAAGGTGCTTGAAATGAGCATCGATGAGCTTGAGCTTTCGGTACGTTCGTTTAACTGTCTGAAGCGTGCAGGTATCAACACGGTTCAGGAGCTGACAAACAGGTCATTTGAATCTATGAACAATATCCGCAATCTTGGAAAGAAGTCGCTTGATGAGATTCAGAGCAGACTTAAGGATTTCGGTTTAAGCTTTAACAATAACGAAGAATAATTCTGAAGTATAGGAGGATATAAGAATGGCTGGCTATAGAAAGCTCGGAAAGACCGCGAGTCAGAGAAAAGCCCTTTTGAGAAACCAGGTTACGAATCTGCTGTATCACGGCAAGATCACAACCACAGAGACCAGGGCTAAAGAGATCCGCAGAATAGCTGAAGGTTACATCGCCATGGCTGTTAAGGAAAAGGATAATTTTGAGACAGTTACCGTTAAGTCCAAGGTAGCACGCAAGGACAAGGACGGCAAGAGAGTTAAGGAAGTTGTTGACGGCAAGAAAGTAGCCGTATTTGACGAAGTAGAGAAGCAGATCAAGAAGGACGCTCCTTCAAGACTTCATGCACGTCGTAAGATGAATGCTTTCCTTTACGATATTACAGAGGTTCCCACCGAAGCAGCTGGCAAGAAGAAGGCTACCAAGAGCATCAATCTTGCAGACAAGCTCTTCGATGAGATCGCTCCCAAGTATGCTAACCGCAACGGCGGATATACCCGTATCGTTAAGATCGGTCCCCGCAAGGGCGATGCAGCTATGGAAGTTATCATCGAGCTGGTTTAATTGCAAACTTTTCGCTTTGTGCGATCTGCGCCGCGACTTTTTGTTGCGGCGCTTTTCTTTATTTGCAGCTTTGTTTGGCCCATGCCATACAGGGGCCGCAATCTTGTTCAATGGTAACCGGGTGCTGTTGAACATAATTCAGAAAATTCCTAAATGCAGTCAATAATATGGCTGGTTTCTGTTGACCTCAGTTCGGAAAAACAGAAATGCTATCAATAAAAACCTACAATTGTAAAATGCGGAAAAATATGATAGTATTATGATGTTACAATAAGTGGCATTTTATGGCAATAAGAGCATGAAGCTGAAATATGTAACAAATTACTCTGCAACAGGAAATATCTTGCTTTGCCATATTATGTGCAGTCAAAGACGAGGAGTCTTAGAAGGAGGTATTGGGTTATGGAACAGAAGTTTTATATTTGTGAGCATTGTGGGAACATTATTGCTGTAGTTAAGGCCAGTGGGGTGCCGGTTATGTGCTGCGGCCAGAAGATGAAGGAGATCGTTCCGGGAACGGTTGATGCTTCTCTCGAAAAGCATGTGCCGGTGTTCGAAGTAAAGGATAACAAGGTGTACGTGACTGTAGGTGCGGTAGAGCATCCGATGGGCGAGGATCACTATATCGAGTGGATATCGCTCCAGACCAGTGCCGGCAATCAGCGTAAGGTACTGAAACCCGGCGATGCACCGAAGGCCTGCTTTGCACTCTGCGAAGGCGAGACCGTCGAAGCGGTATATGCATACTGCAATCTGCACAGCTTGTGGAAGGCGTGAATTTAATATTGCATTTCAAATAAAGCAAAGGGCTCGTCCGGGGACTACCCGGACAGAGCCCTTTTGAATTCCCGGCGCGATATTAAGACCGGGACGCCGCACTTTTAGCGCGACAACCCACTGTTTTATTCTTTCCTGAGCTGCAGATTGATCTGATCTGCGGTAATATATTCACCGGAGCGCATTTCTTCTTCGATCTTTCCGAGAGCCAGACGCTCGGTAGCGGAAAGCTTGGTAAAATCGGGATCCCATCTGCGGATCATCTTCTCGACAAATTCACGCGAATAGCCGCACAGATAGCTGATCTTCTCGGGAGGACAGCCGTTATCCAGCATCGTAAATACGACACGCTTGGATTCCTTCATGATACCTTCCTCGATCATGCCCCAGTCATCGGGAATTGCTTCCGGGTCGGTGTTATTGTTGTTGTCAAAAATGTAGTTTGAATAAGTAAGCCCGTTCTCCATATATCTCTCCTGATAAATCTTATTATATCTCTTCGGTAAAGCATTTCCTGATATCTTCAAAAGCTCCGCCTTCGAGACTGCCGTCGGGCAAGCGTCTGAAGCATGACATGAAACGCCATGCATTCTCACAGGTATGCTCGCGGCACTCGTGCCCCTGACCGCTGACGGAACTGAGGGCGGTATAGCATTTGTCGCCTGATTTGAAAAGCTCGATCGTCAGAGTAGCCTGTCTACTCGTGTCGAATGTACGATAAGTGTAGTCGCCGGTAATACCCCAGATCTTATTTTCCCAATCGTCTTTGTCTTCAAGTCTGACATCATATGTACGGCCTGTTTTGTTAAGCTCAAGTACATATCCGATCCGGTCGATGCATTTTTGTGCCTGGAAGGGCAGCTCCGGTAACGGAGTGATCTCGCCGCCCGAATAGAATACCGGAACGGGAACTGTCGTATTGAGAGGCATTGACGAAGGCTCTCCGTAAGAATTGAGCCCCATTTCAAATGTAGCATCCATGGGAGCGGCGGCAGCCAGTACCGAAGGGTATTCGCCGACCATATCCCAGCTTTTGCAGCCGCCCATCGAAAAACCGCTGCAGTATATGCGTGTGGTATCGATGGAATAACGGTTTTTAAGTTTTTCGATAAGCTCGGTCATTTCGGTAGCGGTACTGTTCAGGTGGTTTTCGATCGCGACAAGCAGGAAATTGTGTCTGTGCGCGATCTTGGCCCATCCGGAAATATGCGAGATATAGAAAGCGCTGTCTCCTCCGCCGTGGAAGGCCAGAAGCAGGGGCACCGGTCCGTTATCGAACAGTCCCTTGTTATAAAATGAGAAGGCTCCGATCCGGTGTGCCGTACTACCCTTGTCGTCTCCATGATTGTCTACTGATGTTCTGACTTCCTCAATTACAGGTTCGGTAATAAGTCCTTCCGCCTCAAGATCCGGGTCAAGCTCAAGGATCCCCAGCATTCTGCGGAATTTCCGGGAGAATGAATAAAAATCATTGTAGTGATCGGGTTTATCCTTGATGAGCAGGTATTTGGCCTTCTCTTTGAAGCAGTCGTTGATCCTGTCGCTGTTTTGGATGGAAATGATCGGAATGTCGTCGGCGTCAACAAGCGGTTCGACACTCAGGCCGGTCAGAATGCAGGTTACGGGAGCCGAATCGGCTCTTCCCCACAGCCCGTCGCCTTCAAAATGGTTGATACAGTTAAGAGCGATATAATCGGCGGATTCGCCGAACCCATACAGATTGGTGCGGAAGATGGCACCACGGATACGGTAATCGTCGATCTGTTTCGTAAAACGGTTGCAGCGTTCAACATAACCGTCTCTGTAATACTGATGGATAGCGGAATTGGAAAGAATTTCCGCAAATATATCGTGTGACGCGTCTTTCCATCCGTTCTCGGAAGTCGGGTAAATAAATACTACGCTTGTAGCAAAATCCTTTGCAAGTTTTTCGAATCCATAGTCCCTGGCAAAAACGGCAGCTTCGTCATATGAAAACTTTTTCGGGGCGAAAATGAGCAGATAAGGCGCAAGATATCCGTAATTCAGAATATCATCGGGTTTGTCGTTGACGGGTGTATAGACTGTGGCTTCAAAAGTGTCGAAACGGTGCGACCAGAAGGTGCTTTTGTCGCCAAGTACGGTTACATTGGGTTTTTGCTGCATTGTGTGGTCCTCCCGGAATGATATTGGATCAGATCACAGTCTGATGCTGTTGATCTGGCAGGGCTGTAAATAAGAGAAATGTGTAAATATAAACCTTAATTA
>JAILIQ010000267.1 GCA_024695205.1 Lachnospiraceae bacterium | reverse complement strand
ATCCTCGTAAGACTTGTTAAGAATTCGGTAAAAATAGTCGGACTCGCGGTCGTAATGCTGATCCTGAACACAAGGCTGGCACTCAGGGCGTTCATCCTGATACCGGTGATCGTTGTGCTGACATTCCTGTTTAAGCGCATTTCGAGGACCTGCTACCGCATCACGCGAACCAAGCTGACCGCGATCAACACATACCTGAGCGAGCATATTTCCGGAATGAAGATCATCAAGATCTTCGACCGTGAACATGAGAAAAACCAGGAATTCAAGGCCCGCAGCATGGATCTGTTCAGGGCGAATTTCAGGGAAGTCATGGTGTTCGGAATCTTCAGGCCCAGCATTTACCTGCTCTCGATCATCGCGCTGATCAACATTATCTGGGGCGGATCGAAGCTCGTATTCGCCGAGAACAGCGCAGCCGGCACGGGGATCACGGTCGGAGTGCTCTACATTTTCATACAATATGTAAGCCAGTTCTTCGAGCCGATCCAGGACCTGGCGGAGCAGATCGGAACACTGCAGCAGGCATTTGCGTCGGCTGAGAAGATATTCATGATCCTTGACGAAGAACCGGCGATCGTAAATAAAGTGCATGCGGAGAAGACCGCACAAGCCGGAGAGAACGGGCAGGCAGGTATCGCCGGGAAGAACGGAGAAATCGTGCAAGCCGGAGAAAACGGACAGGCAGGTATCGCAGGGAAGAACGGAGAAATCGCGCAAGCCGGAGAAAACGGACAGACGGTTGTTGTCGGGAAGAACGGAGAAACTACGCAAGCCGGAGAAAACGGAAAGCCCGTTTACAGCGGCAGCACCCTCATAAAAGAGAACATCCGCGGGCGCATCGAGTTCGATCATGTGTGGTTTGCATATATCGGCGAAGACTGGATACTCAAGGACGTCAGCTTTGTGATCGAGCCGGGCGAGAAGGTTGCTTTCGTCGGCGCGACCGGAGCCGGCAAGACAACTATCCTGAGCCTTGTCGGACGTTACTATGAAGTGAACAAAGGCAGGATACTTGTGGACGGAGTCGACATCCGTGATATGGACACCGACGAATTAAGGCGCGCGATCGGGCAGGTACAGCAGGACGTATTCGTATTTACCGGGGATATTGCGGGCAATATAAGGCTCGGAAATGACGATATCAGCGACGAGGATATCAGAAAGGCCGCAAAGACCGCCAATGCAGACACCTTCATTGAGAGGCTTGAACACAAATACGAGGAGACTGTCAGCGAGCGTGGAAGTACGCTTTCGGCCGGTGAGAGGCAGCTGCTCAGCTTTGCGAGAACCCTTGCCTACGATCCGAAGATCCTTGTCATGGACGAGGCTACCGCCAATATCGATACCGAGACCGAACAGCTGATAACCGAAGCACTCGAGAGACTTATGAAGGACAGGACCACGATCATGGTCGCCCACAGGCTTTCGACGATCCAGCATTGCGACTGCATTATGGTCATGCACAAGGGACGTTTGCGTGAGCGCGGCACCCATCAGGAACTGCTCGCCGCGGACGGGATCTACAAGAAGCTGTACGAACTGCAAAGAGCGGCAAGTTGAGGGATTTGTCGTATATCTTCTAATATACTGTGGAAAAAAGAAAAACTCTAATGGCATGTTACCAGAACAATATACAATAACAATTATAGTGTGAGAAAAAATTCTGGTGGCATGTTACCAAAAAACATACAATAACAATTTGCTATAATTTTACAGAAATTTCTTGACATCCCGGCTTATTAGTGTTATATTACCTAAAGTTGCGGGCAACCGCAAACCAAGCAGAGCATCCACTCTCACCCCAAGCGGCTTCATTTTCGACGATACAGGCCAGCGGCAGGGTCAACAGATTTTGATGAATATTTGATATCAAGACATACAAGGTGGATACTATGCTATTCACCTTATTTTTATTGCATTTTGAAAGATGGCACGAGGATGTGCCGCATCACCGGGGGAGGTGTTAAACTATTAGCGACTATTTTGTAAATGAGCAAATCAGGGACAAGGAAGTCCGTGTTATCGGAGAAAACGGCGAGCAGCTCGGTATCATGTCTTCGAAGGAAGCTTACATGATGGCGAAGGAAGCGGAGCTTGATCTGATCAAGATCGCGCCTACTGCGAAGCCCCCTGTATGCAAGATCGCCGATTTCGGCAAGTTCCGTTACGAGCAGACACGCAGGGAAAAAGAAGCCAAGAAGAAGCAGAAGATCACAGAGGTAAAAGAGATCCGTCTTTCGCCCAACATCGACGATAATGATTTGGCCACAAAAGCAAATCAGGCGCGAAAGCCCCTGGAGCATGGAGATAAGGTGAAAGCAAGCCTTAAGTTCAGGGGCCGTGAGATGGCGCATATGTCCAACGGAAAGGAGATCCTCGATCAGTTTGCGGAACTTCTTTCGGACGTGGCAGCTATCGACAAGGCTGCAAAGCTTGAGGGAAGGAATATGATCATGTTCCTGACACAGAAAAAATAATTGTTGTAATTGAGTATTACATGATTTAAAGGAGGAAATCACAATGCCTAAATTGAAAACAAACAGAGCCGTTGCAAAGCGCTTTACCAAGACCGGTACAGGCAAGATCAAGAGATTCAAGTGCGGAAAGGCTCACATCCTTACCAAGAAGACCCAGAAGATGAAGAGACGTCTGAGAAAGCCCGCGCTTGTAGACGCTACATTACTTAAGACAACACGCAGAATGCTGCCGTATCTGTAATTTTTTGGCGATTAAGATCGATTAGGAGGAATGAAAAATGGCAAGAATCAAAGGTGGCTTAAACGCCAAGAAAAAGCATAACAGAGTATTAAAGCTCGCTAAGGGCTTCAGAGGAGCACGTTCGAAGCAGTACAGGACCGCGAAGCAGGCAGTTATGAGAGCGCTTGCGGCTTCATTTGCCGGACGTAA